>DAOUDA010000320.1:0-23257 GCA_034431835.1 Chloroflexaceae bacterium
GGGCGGCGTCCGCCGGGAACGGCCGCCGCACGCTCCCGAAACCCGGTCCGCTTCGCGCGGTGGGGGTCATGCAAAACGTTTCGTCACACCCGGTTCGGGGCGGCCAGGCCGCCCCGAGGGTCGTAGATGCTACCGCGCCCAGGGTTCCGTTACTGTCCAGGAGTCACCCATGCCGCGCATCATCCACTGGTTTCGCCGTGATCTGCGCCTCGGCGATAACGCCGCCCTGACAGCCGCGGCCCGCGCCAGCGGGGGCGCGGTGCTTCCGGTCTTTATCCTCGACGAGGCGATCCTCTTCGGGCGCTTCGCCAGCCCCGGGCGCACCGCCTGGCTGCTCGAGAACCTGCGCGCCCTCGACGCGGCGCTGCGCACCCAGGGCCTGCGGCTGATCCTGCGGCGCGGCGATCCGTTGCGCGAACTGCTCGCCCTTGCCCGCGAGAGCGGCGCCGCCGGGGTGTACTGGAACCGCGACTACACGCCCTACGCCATCCGGCGCGATGCTGCGGTGAAAGAGGCCCTGCGCGCCAGCGGCCTGGCCGCACACAGCTTCAAGGACGCGGTGATCTTTGAGATGAACGAGGTGCTGACGGACGCGGGGACGCCATACAGCGTCTACACCCCCTACGCGCGCCGCTGGCGCCAGCGCCTGGCCGCCGAGGGCTGCCTCACCTATCCCCCGCCGCAACTGATCCCCAGCGAGCCCTGGCCCGCCGGTCCGCCCCTCCCCACCCTGGCGGACCTGGGTCTCCGCTACGCTCTGCCGCTGCCCCCGGCGGGGGAGGCCGCGGCCCGCGAACGCCTGGCAATGTTTGTGGATCTCCAGCGCCTACCAGGCATCGCCACCTATGCCGAACAACGCGAGTATCCGGGCAGCGACGGCACCTCACGCCTGTCACCCTACCTGCGCCTGGGGGCGCTGGGCATCCGCACTGCGCTGCGCGCCGCACTCGACCTCAAGGCCACGTCGGCAACGCTCACGCCCCAGATCCGCGATTCGCTCGATCGCTGGGTCGGCGAACTGGCCTGGCGTGATTTCTACGTGCAGGTACTGTACCACTTCCCCCATGTGCTGCGCGGGGCCTTCAAGCGCGAGTACGACGCCCTGGAGTGGGACAACGACCCGGCCCTGCTCGCCGCCTGGCAGGAGGGCCGCACCGGCTACCCCATTGTGGACGCGGCGATGCGCCAGTTGCGCCAGGAGGGCTGGATGCACAACCGCGCGCGTATGATCGTCGCCTCGTTTCTCACCAAGGACCTGCTGGTGGACTGGCGCCAGGGCGAGCGCCACTTTATGCGCCTGTTGCTCGACGGCGATCCGGCGGCCAACAACGGCGGCTGGCAGTGGGCCGCGGGCACCGGCACCGACGCCCAGCCCTACTTCCGCATCTTCAACCCGGTCAGCCAGGGCCAGAAGTTTGACCCCGAGGGGGTCTATGTGCGCCGCTACCTGCCCGAACTGGCCGCCGTGCCCGCGAAGTATCTTCATACCCCCCACCTGCTGCCACAGGCCGAGCAGATCCGCGCCAGCGTGCTCCTCGGGCGCGACTACCCCCTGCCGATGGTTGATCACCAGGCGCGCCGGGCAAGGGCGTTGGACGTGTATGGCAAGGTAAAAGGCAAAAGGTAAACCTCTCTTTCAACAGAATTGCAACTCCGCGACGCGCAACCCGCCAATCATCGGCTATACTGAAACGAAGCGCCACGTGGGTGAACGGGAGAGATGAGCCATGACCAGCGCAGCGCCAACCCAGGAACTGCAGCGCGACTATCTCGACGCGCTGCTCGCCGGCAGCGGTCGCGCCGCCGACCGCGTGGTCGAACGCGCCCTCGACGCTGGATTGGCGCCGCAGCGCATCTACCTCGACCTGTTCCAGCCCACGGCCTACGCCATCGGGCGGCTCTGGCAACGCAACCGCGTGAGCGTGGCCCAGGAGCACCTGGCAACGGCGATCATCGAGCGGCAGATGGGCGAGTTGCATCCCCTCTTTCGCCCCCGGCAACAGCGCGGGCGCACCATCGTTATCGGCTGCGTGCCCGATGAGTGGCACCGCGTCGGCGCGCGTATGGTCGCCGATTTTTTTGAAGCCGAGGGCTGGACGGTCCACTACCTGGGCGCCGCCGTGCCGGTGCGCGACCTGGTGGCGATCGTCCGCGATAGTCAGGCCGACCTGGTGGGCGTCTCCGCGCAGATGCTCTTCAACCTCCCGCGGGTGCAAGAACTGGTGCGCGCCCTTGACGCCGCCGGTCTGGCCGGGATTCCGGTCATCGCCGGAGGCATGCCCTTCGCCGAGCAGCCCGATCTGGCCCCGGCGCTCAATGTGCACGGCAGCGGCGCCGACGCGGCGGCGGCCCTTCAGGTGGCCGAAGAGGTGCTGGTCAGTGCCTCTCCCCCGCCCGCGCCTCCACTGCCGGACATGACGGCGGCGACCCTCGAACGGCTGCGCGAGCGCATCGTGGCCACGGCCACGGCCCGCTGCCTGGCCGATGGCGACAGCGACGAAGAGGTGATCCGCGCCGGTTTCCACTTCACCACCCGGATGCTGGCCGCGGCCATCGCCGCCGGCACCCCCACGCCCCTCGATGCCCAGGTGGCCTGGGTCAACGAACGCCAACCCCACGATGGCGTCGCGCCCACGCAGATCCTGGCCCGCCTCTCCCGTTACGCGGCCGCCCTGCGCGAAGTGCTCCCCGGACCCGAAGGCGCAACCGCCGGGCGCTACGCCGATTACCTCATCACCCTCCAGCGGCGCGCCCTCATTCCCGTCGCGGGCAATTAGCCCCTGGACGCGACCCGGAGCGCCGCATGTGCCCCGGCGGGCCGGGAGAAAACCCGGCTCCTCCACGGTTGCCGAACCACCTGACTCGTGCTACCATACGCGGAAGATGCGCAAGAGGTCAACCCTGAAGCGTGGACATTGCGTCCACGCTCTCTTCATACCGTATGAACATTGATGAACTGCTGACCCGCGGGGTCGCCGAGGTCATCGTCGAGTCGGAACTGCGCCAGCGCCTTGCCGAAGGCGTGCCGTTGCGCCTCAAACAGGGCTTCGACCCGACAAAGCCCGATATGCACATCGGCCACGCCGTCGGCCTGCGCAAGCTCCGGCAGTTCCAGGAACTGGGACACCAGGTCGTGCTCATCGTCGGCGACTGGACGGCGCAGATCGGCGACCCGTCGGGCCGCGATGAGACCCGCCAGCGCCTCAGCGCCGCCGAGGTGCGCGCCAACGCCGAGACCTACATGGAGCAGTTCTTCCGCGTGGTCGATCGGCAGCGCACCGAGGTGCGCTGGCAGAGCGAGTGGTTCGGGAGCTTCACCCTGGAGCACGCCCTCGACCTGGCCGGGCGCTTCACCCTGGCGCAGATGCTCGCCCACGAGACCTTCCGCCGCCGCTACGAGTCCGGCGCGGGCCTGACGATCCTCGAGTTGATGTACCCCATGCTTCAGGCCTACGACTCGGTGGCGATCCGGGCCGACGTGGAGTTCGGCGGCACCGATCAGAAGTTCAACATTCTGGCCGGGCGCGAGTTGATGGCCCAGCTAGGTATGCGTCCGCAGCAGGTGGTTCTGGTGCCGCTTATCCCTGGCACCGACGGGCGCAAGATGAGCAAGACCTTCCTCAACACGATTGACATTCGCATGCCGCCTGCCGAGATGTTCGGCCGGGTCATGTCGATGTCCGACGTGGTGATCCCCCTGTACTTCGAGGTGTTCACCGATGTGCCGCTGGCGGACCTTGCCGAGATGCGCCAGGCCCTGGCGGAAGGCGCGGTCAATCCGCGCGATCTGAAGGCGCGCATCGCCCGCGAGATCGTCGCCCAGTTTCACGACCATGCCGCGGCCCAGGAGGCCGAAGCCGCCTTCGTCCGGCAGTTCGTGCAGCGCGAAGCGCCTGCCGACATCCCCGAACATCCGCTGCTCACCCCGACCCCGATTGTTGACCTGATGGTGGCCGCCGGGTTGGCCGCCTCGAAGAGCGAGGCGCGGCGCCTGATCGACGGCGGCGGGGTCAGGGTGAATGGCGAGCGTGTCGAGGGCTACGACCTGGTGTTCCAACCCGGTGCCAACGCGGTGGTGCAGGTCGGCCGGCGCAAGTTCGTGCGCGTGGTGTAATGCCAGCCGGGGGTACGGGGAACCCCAGGTTCCCCATACCCACCGACCGCCCCTGGAGGCGCCGGGCGACCTGCTTTCCCCGGCAGGCAGGGGCGTGGGGGAAACCTGGTTTCCCCATATTCAGAGCAGTAGCGTGCGGCTTCACCGCACGGGGGCCCAGGGGGGTAAGACCATGAACACGCGCGAAGAGGTGCAACTCGGGCCGCTGGACCCAACCGACATTCCGCACCTGACGCGGTTGATGGCCGCCACCTTCGACGCCGACGTGCCGTCCTTTGACGAGGTCAGCCCCGATCTGCTCCAGTGCTACTACACCGACGACCTGTTCCAGAAGTGGCCGCCCGGCTGTATCGACGCGGAACGCTTCAGCGTGGCGGTGCGGGATACCCTGGTGGGCGCGGTGGTGATCTGGCACTACCCCGGCGATACCAGCGTGCTGGGGTTGTTGTTCGTCACCCCCGAATACCAGGGGTACGGCATCGGGGCCTACATCTGGCGCTTCCTGGAGGAACGCTACGACGAAACCGCCCGCTGGCTCGTCGCGGCCCCGGGGTGGTCGAGTAATACCCAACGCTTCTACCGCGACACCTGCGGGTTCACCCCGGTGCGCTTCGAGGGCGCCTACGTGATCCTGGAGAAAGTGATCAGGCGTTGACCCGCCTTCAATCCCCTTCGATCTGCCGGCTGAGATTGCGGATGTTGGTGGTCCACCCGTCGAGCATATCGGTCAACCCGCCGAACAGACCCGACGCCTGGCGCCGTCCCGCGCGGCCGTGGGGCATCGTATACACCGGCGGCCGCTGATGGTCGGCGCTTGCAGGCGGCGGTTCGGCGCGATGTTCGGACGGCTGCGCCTCGTCGGAGAGCGGCGGCAAGCCGGGCATGGCCAGGTCAATCACCGGGGGCAACCCGCGCGATGATCGCAGGTAGTCGAGGGCCTCGAACTCATTGCCGAACAGTCCGATCCCACTCACCAGCTTCACCAGAGGGGCGAAAATCAGCAGGTGGTGCTCGCTCACCACAAAGGCCAGGTGCCCCAGCCGGGGATGGTGGGCAACCTGTTCCATGCGCCGGCGCGCCGCGGGGCTGGCCCCGCTGATCCGCCGGCCATCGACCAGCAGATCCGTCGGCTGCGTGCAGGTGTCGAACAGCGCCCACAACTCGTTGAAGTAGGTGTTCGCCTGATCCAGAGCCAGATGGCCTTCGAACACGACCCAGAAGAGGTCCTCACTATGACGGGTGATCCGGTAGGGCATCGGCGCGCTCCTCCCCAGGTAACCGCCCCGCGCGGGCGGGACGAATGGGCTTGGACCAGGTGTGCCCATTATACAAGCTCATTGCCTATATGTCCATACATATACGCAAGAAACAATAGGGGTAATGTGCTATACTGGCGCCGGCGCGCCATGCCGGGAGCGGTTCGCCCTCCGGCGTCCTTCCTGTTGCACACGGTGCGTGCGCATGACCGCCTGGTCTCACTCGAACGGCACATACGGCAATCCAAAATCCGCAATTCACGATCCGAAATGCTTGATCCACTGAGGACACCGAGCGGCGTGGCGCGCTGCACTCGCGCCACCGTCATTGCAGGTCAATCGTTGCGCGAAACGCTATAGAGGAGGCCGTCATGATCTTCATCGTCGGCGGAACGGGAACCCTGGGGCAGACGCTGGTGCGCATGCTGCGCGAGCAGGGCCGGCCGGTGCGGGTGCTGGTGCGGCCCGGCTCGGTCGCCAAGGCCGAGCCGCTGCGCGCCCTCGGCGCCGAGTTGATCGGCGGCGACATCCGCGACCCTGGCGGCCTGGAGATTGGCTGCCGCGGCGCAACTCATGTCATATGCGCCACAAGCGCCGGCGCCGACCGGCGCGACGAGTCGCGCCGCATGGCCGAATACCAGGGGCCGGTCAACTTGCTGCGGGCCGCCGAACGCGCCGGGACGGTGCGGCAGTTTATCTTTACCAGCACGCTCTTTCCGCGCAATCCTGTCGGTTATAGGTTCGTCTGGGCCAAGCTCATGGCCGAAGAGGAGATCCAGCGCAGCGGCGTTCCCTACACTATCTTTCGCCCCTGCGGGCTGTTCTACGAGATTGTCCAGCGTGGCGAGCCGATCGTCGAGCGTTTCGGCGTTTTCCCTGTGGTCGGCTCCGGTGGCAAGCGCACCCAGATGCTGGCGATGGTCGATGTGGCCCGCGCCTTCGTGAACGCGCTGGACAACCCCGAGGCGATCAACCGCATCTTTGAACTCGGCGGCCCCGAGCACGCCACCTTTGAGGAGATGGTCGCCACCTGGTCACGGGTGTGGGGGCGCCCCATTCGCGTGATCTACCTGCCGGTCTGGCTGATGAACACGCTTGGCTTCCTGCTCAAGCCCTTCAACCCCTCGGCGCCGGGGCTGATGGAACTGCTCGAGTTCAGCTACGATGAGATGAGTTGCGATATGCGCGAGACCAGCCGCATCCTGCGCCTGGGCCAGATGCAGACCCTCGAGGAGTATTGCCGCGAGTACTACGCCGGCCAGGGCCGGGCCGCGCCCGTGCCGGCATGAGGGGATCGCCACCGCCGCGCCAGCCCCACCGGATAGCCCGTCATCTTCGCCAGATCGCCGACCAGGCGAATGACGGGCACCAGGGCCAGCGCCGCGGCGCGTTCCCGCGGCGTCCGTCCGGCCAGATGGGGCCAGAGCCGGCGGTAAGGGCCGCGCGTGTAACCCGCTACCCCCAATCCGATCAGCGCCGCCGCGGGAAGGCGCGCCGCGGGCCAGCGCGCCGCCGCCGCCAGCAGCGCCAGCAAGCCCGCGTAGGCCCCGTAACGCGCCGCATGGCGCCGCGGCCACAATCCCCCCACGCCGTCGCCGCGCGCGTAGAGGTAGTACTGCCACCCGAAGGCTCGCAGTGATGAACGCGGCCGGAAACGCACGACCGCCGCCGGCGCGAACGCGCGGCGAAAGCCGCGCCGCTCCGCCTCCAGGTCGAAGTACAGATCCTCGCTGTGGCTCAACCACTCCGGGAAGCCGCCAACCGCCGTCCACACCTCCCGGCGAAAGGCCATGCAGTTGCCGAAGGGTAGAAACCGCCCCGGATCGATCTCCTCCAGCGTGCGGTAGTTCGTCCAGGCGAGCGCCAGTTCGAAGAGCGTGCGCGGATCGGGCGCGTAGAAGCCCCCGGTCAGGTCGGCCTCCCCCGCCTCGATCGGCGCCACCAGGGCCGCCAGCCAGTCGCGATCCAGGGTCAGCCCGGCGTCGGTGCAGGCGATGATGGCCCCCCCCGCGGCGCGAATGGCGTTGTTGCGCCCCGAGGGGATGTTGTGCCCCCCCGCGACCAGCCTGATCCGCGGCTCGCGGGCGGCGTAGGCCCGTACGATCGCCGGCGTCGCGTCCCGGCTCAAACAGTCGTTGACTACGATTTCATCGGGCAGGCGCGTCTGCGCCAGCATCGAGTCGAGCAGCGCGCCGACACTCTCGGCTTCATCGCGCACCGTGCAGATCAGCGAGAGATGGACCGGGGTCATGGCTTGATGCTATTTCGGATTCTGGATGGTCGTATACGCCTACCAATGTGACCTGGGGATAGAGAGTGGGCGCAACTTCGGGCCTCTGCTTCGGGCAGAGGCATGGGGAAACCGGGTTGCTCCGCGCTTCTCCGCCCGGCCGCGGGGCGCCACGCGCCCTCCGGGCCAGGCTGCGAGCGCATCTGGTACGCCTCGTATGCTACAATCTGCGCCGTCGCGTCACGCCGGGGCGGCCCCGGTTCGTCCCATATTCTGCCAGTGAGGTGCATATGGCAAAGCCCGCGGAGAAACAGCGCAAGCCTGGCCGCAATGATCCCTGTCCGTGCGGCAGCGGCCGCAAGTATAAGGAGTGCCATCTGCCCCTCGAACAGGCCGCGCGCTCCGAGCAACTGCTGCTGCGCCAGGCCCAGGATACCCTCCTGCCGAAGATTATCGAGGCCGCCCGGAGCGTTCCTGGGTCCTTCCCCGCCGCGTTGGCCCGCTTCTGGCAGGGTAAGTATACCCCGGAACAGATGCCGGAGCTTGATCAGTTGGAGGATCGTGGCGCGGAACGCTTCCTCACCTGGTTCGCCTTCGACGTGCGCGACGAGAACGGGCAAACCCTGGTGGAGCGTCTGGCCGAGCACGAGGACTTCACCACCGACCCCTTCGAGCGGCGGCTGCTGGATCAGTGGCGCGCGGTGCGCCTCGGGGCCTATGTGGTGGAGGAGGTGCGGAAGGGCCAGGGTCTTACCGCGCGCGATCTGCTCACCGGCGAGCGGCGCCCCGTCGCCGACTACCACGCCTCGAAGCGTCTGGCGCCGGGCGAGGTGATCGTCGGCCACCTCGTGCCCGCCGACACCGCACCGGGCGCGACCACGCCCACCTGCTACCTCGCCGGCGCCGCCGCGCAGCTTACCGAAGATACCGCCGCGACGTTGCTCGAGTTTGCCGAACTGCACCTCGCCGATATGCGCCGCGCCAACCCTCAGGCTACCTGGGCCGACCTGATCGCCACGCGGAGCGAGGTGCTCAATCACTTTGTGATGGCCCTGCCCACCGAAGAACGCGATCCGACGATCCTCGATCGGTTGATCAGTGATGGCCGTATCGCCCTGCAACTCACCGCCGAGAGCGTCGCGGCCCTCCTTGGCCGCCCCGCCCCCGACGCCGCCGATGAGGAACGCCGCTAAGAGCTACGGCGAAACCAGGTTGCCCCGCACCCGGGGCGCTGCTCCTCACCCTTCCCTCTCCACCTGCGGTGGAGAGGGGCAGGGGGGTGAGGATCGCAAGCCCATTGGAATGCCGAAAACCCCTTCGCGCTCGAAAAACCCTCCACCTGAGAGGCTCCGCTCACCCCCCGCCCGCCTGACCAAAGGCGTAGGCGATCCCGTCCTGGAGCGTGCCGCGCGTCAGGATGCTGCCCAGATCCACACCCAGGTGCACCAGGGTCTGCGCGACTTCGGGACGTATCCCCGTAAGCACCACCCGCGCCCCGAGCAGACGCGTCGCCCGCGCCGCCTGGATCAGCGTGTTCGCCACCTGGGTGTCCACCACCTGCACGCCGGTGATGTCGATCAGCGCGATGTCGGCGCGATGCTCGGCCACGCCCTGGAGCAACGTCTCGATCAATTGAAGCGCTCGCTCCGTATCCACTGAACCGATGATCGGCAACAGCACCACCCGCTTCGACAGCGGCAGCAGCGGCGTGGACAACTCGCGCAGGGCGTGCTGCTGGGCCTCGATGATCTGCGCCTGGAGGGCCAGGCGCTCCTGCTCGGCCCTTCGCCGCTCGGTCAGATCGTCGCAGATCACCAGCAGGTAGGTTGGCTTGCCCTGCTCGTCGTAGAGCGGGATCTTGGTCGTTCGCACGATGCGCCGGCCGAGGGTCGGGCTGTGCACCGGCTCTTCGGGGATCACCTCGGTGACCCCGCGCGCGAGCACCTCGCGATCCTTCGCTCGGAAGGCATCGGCCTGCTCCCGCGGGAAGAAGTCGTAGTCCGTCTTCCCGATCACCTCCTCGGCGCGCAACCCGAAGAGCTGTTCGCTGGCCGCGTTCCAGAGGACGAAGCGCCCATCCGCGGCCGCCCTCAACAGCACCGCCACCGGCAGATGCGCGAACAGTGTCTGAAGCAACTGCTGGCTTTCCCGCAACGCCTCTTCGGTGCGCTTCAGATCGGTAATGTCCTCATAGGTGCCGAGAATCCCGATAACCTTGCCACGGCGATCGCGCAGGGGGATCTTGTTCGTGTTGGCCCACGCCACCCGGCCGTCGGCCTGGGTCTGGGTTTCGATGATGTGCAGCACCGCTTCGCCCGACTCCATCACCTGTCGGTCGAAGGCGCGGTACGAGTCAGACTCCTCTCTGGTCCAGGGCAGATCGTAGTCGCTCTTGCCCACAATCTCGGCGGGGGAAGCCAGTCCGGCGAAGCGGGCGAAGGTCCTGTTGCAACCCTGGTAGATCGAGTTGCGGTCCTTCCAGAAGACCGCCCCGGGCAGGCTGTCAATGATCAACTGGAGCCGCTCGCGGGCGTGGCGCAGTTCCTCTTCGACCCGGACCCGGTCGGTAATATCGGTCGAGAACCCGCTGATCGCGAAGACATTGCCGTGCTCGTCGTACATCGGCGCGCGAATGGAGAGAAAGGTGTGTAGGCCATCGGGCATCGGGGCCGTTTCCTCCTGGACCACGACCTGGCCCGTCCGCGCGGCTTTCTGCTCGGCAGCCCGCCACCGGGCGACGTGCGCTTCGGCGAAAAACTCGCTGTCGGCATGCCCGACCAGGTCGTCCGGGGCCCGGCCAACCACCGCGGCGGCATTGCGGTTGAGCAAGATGAACCGCCCTTCGAGATCTTTGATGTAGATCGCCGCCGGCGAGGCATCGAGCACGTGGTGGAGAAACTGCTCGCTGCGTGCCAGCGCGGCGGTGCGCTCGGCCACCCGTTGCTCCAGTTCGGCATTCAGCCGTCGCAACTCCTGTTCTACCTGTTTGCGCGCCGTGATGTTCTCGAACATCACGGCGAGTTCATCGTTCGGCAATGGAACGGCGCGCACCGCGAAGGCGCCGGTAATCACCCGCTCGTCGCCGTAGGTCACCTCAAAGGTGAACGGCTACCCCGTGCGCACGACTTCAGCGTAGGACTGGGGCACACCCTGTTCACGCAACCCGGGGAAGTTCTCGTCAAGGGTTCTGCCCACAACATCCGCCGGTCTCACCCCGGTCATCTCCTCAACCACCGGGTTCGCCGCCACCATGCGCAGCGTCCGGTCGTCGTCGCGATCTTCCAGCCTGTAGACATGGATCCCATGGCTGAGTTGTTCAAAAATCGCCTGGTAACGCGCCAGTTCGGCTCGTAACACTGCGTTTTCCGCACTGAGCGCCTCGGCTGTAGTGGAAGTATCGGCCATATGCTGCTGCTTTCACTTACCCCGTCCAGATATAACTGGCTGTCGCAATTGTAACTCACACCTGTAACCACCAGACTATACGCAAGCGAACAAAGTATTGCACAGCCTTTTTTCCGTAATTGCAAAAGTTGAATAATTCCCGACTTAAAGCATAATAAGAGAAGCTGAAGTTGAGGAGGACTGCAATGGCGCGCCCGATCGAGTTTGTGCTGATCCTGGGTCTGCAACGCTACAGCCACGATCTGTTCCGCCAGGCCGAGGCCCAGGTGCGTACCGAGGTGCCGGAGTTTAAACTGCATGTGTTCGAGGATCGCGACGTGCAACGTCGCCCCGAGGAGCTCGAAGCCGCAATCGCTCGCTGCGCCTGTTTGATGACCTCGATTATCACCCTCCCCGAAACCGCCGAGTGGCTCGTGCCAACTGTCGAACGCCTCGACCCACCGGTGGTGTTCTGCTTCGAGGGCCTCCCCGAGGTGATGCGCCTGACCAGAGTGGGCAGCTATTCCATGCGCGGCAAAGGCGGCGGTATGCCCAGGCCGGTGCAGAACGTCGCCCGCCTGCTGGTCGGCAATCGCGAAGAAGATGCTCTGTATGGCTATGTCAAGCTCCAGAAGATCACCTCGAAACTGGTCAATTTTCTGCCCGGCAAGCGCCTCAACGACTTCCGCAACTGGACCAACGTTACCACCTACTGGAACAACCGTAATGTCGCCAATACGGCGAATATGTTCAAGTTGATCCTGCGCGAGTACTGCGGGCTTACGAAGCTCCACGTTCCCCCCGCCGTGGAGCTGCCGGGGATGGGCTTTGCCCATCCCGACGCGCCGCGCTACTTCAGCAAGCCCGAGGAGTATCTGCACTGGGAGAAGGAGCGCGCCCGCGCCCGCGCTCGCGGCAGGGGCGCCGGCGCCCCCGCAACGCCCCTGGGTACCGTGGCGGTCCTCTCCTTCCGCGCCCATATCCTCGGCGGCACCCATTACCATGCCGACCTGGTGCGCGCGCTCGAGGCCGCCGATCTGCGCGTGCTGCCGATCTTCGTCCAGGGCATCGAGAGCCATATCGTCGTGCGTGAGTGGCTCACCCGGCTCAATGTGGATGCGGTGATCAATACGATGGGCTTTCCGCTGGTCGGCGGGCCGGCTGGCTCCACCAAGGCCGGCCTGACCGTCGCCGTGGCCCGTGAACTGCTCGGCAAGCTCGACGTTCCCTATATTGTGGCCTCGCCGCTCTTTGTGCAAGACGAGGACCACTGGCGCGAACACGGCGTCGGCCCCCTCCAGGCCACGATGCTCTACTCGCTGCCCGAGATGGACGGCGCGGTGGCCCCCGTCGTCCTTGGCGGCATGCGCGGCAGCGAGATCGGCACCGTGCCCGACCGGCTCCAACGGGTCGCCACCCTTGCCCGCGGGTTCGTGCGCCTGCGCCATACCCCCAACCACCAGAAGAAGCTGGCCCTGGTGGTCTACAACTATCCCCCCGGTCAGGGGAACACCGCCACCGCGGCGCTGCTCGATGTGCCCGCCACGTTGATCGCCCTCCTCGACCGGCTCAAGGCCGCCGGCTACAGCGTCGGCGAGTACCCGCGCGACCCGGCGCAACTGGCCCGTTGCCTGGAGGCCTCCATCCGCGCCGATCTGCCCGAACTGCCCCCCGGTCACCCGCCGGTGTCGCGCCCCGTGGCCAGTCGCGAGCAGTTCCACGCCTGGCTGCGCCCAGGAGATCAGGAACGTATCAACGACCGCTGGGGGCCCTTCCCCGGCGATCTTGCCCCCGCCGGACGCGACGCCGTGCGCCTCGGCGGGATGACCCTGGGCAATATCTACATCGGCGTCCAGCCGATGATCGGTATGCCCGGCGACCCGATGCGCCTGCTCTTCGACCGCGAGAATACCCCGCACCACCAGTACGCCCTGTTCTACAAGTACCTGACCGAGCAGTTCGGCGCCCACGCCATCGTCCACGTGGGCATGCACGGCACGGCGGAGTGGATGCCCGGCGTGCAACTCGGCGTCACCGAGCACTGCTGGCCCGATGTGCTCCTGGGCGCCGCGCCCAACTTCTACATCTATCCGATCAACAACCCCGCCGAGGCCAACATCGCCAAGCGCCGCGGGTTCTCGGTGATTATCGGGCACGCCATTCCGCCCTACGGCCGCGCCGGGTTGTACAAGGAACTGCAGGCCCTCAAGGACATCCTCGAAGAGTACCGCGAACGCCCGAATGAGGATCTCGAGGCGGCCGTCACCCAGAAGATCGAACTCCTCAACCTCGACGCGGAACTGGCGCGCTACCCCGACGAGCCGTTCGCCGACTTCGCCTCGCGGGTCTACGCTTACCTGCGCGATCTGGAGGCCACGCTCATCACCGACAGTCTCCACGTCCTCGGCAGCGCCCCGCCCGCCGAGGAGCAACTGACCCTGGTGGTCGAGGCGCTCAAGATCCCCCGCGATGGCAACCCCGGCCTGGGCGACCTGGCGATGAGCACGGTGACCGGGCGCGCCGCCGGCGAAGGGCAGGCCCAGGACGGCTACGCCGCCCTGCTCGCCCGGGCGCGCCGGGGCGACCTCGCCGCGCTGGAGCTGCGCGACCGCGTCGAGACGGTCTGCAATGAGTTCGTGCGGCGGGCCGTGTTCAACGGCGAAGCGCCCGAACGGGCCTGGCAGGCCGTGCTGGGGATCAGCGAGGCCGGAGCCGCGGCCTGGAACATCTTCCTCGTGCCACTCACCGAACTGGGGCGGGCCATGCTCGCCGCCCTGCGCGATAATACCCAGGAACTGGACTTCCTGCTCCGCGGCCTCGACGGGCGCTACATACCTGCCGCCCCCGGCGGCGACCTGATCCGCGACGGGCTGGCCGTCTTGCCCACCGGGCGCAACATTCACAGCCTCGACCCCTTCCGCGTGCCCTCCGACAGCGCCTACCAGCGCGGCGTGCGCATCGCCGAGGCGCTGATCGCCGCCCATCGCGCCGAACACAACGGCGAATACCCCGAGACCATCGCCCAGGTTCTCTGGGGCCTCGACTCGATCAAGACCAAGGGTGAAGCGATCGGCACCGTCCTCGGCCTGATCGGCGCCCGCCCGGTCAAGGACGGCCAGGGCAAGGTGGGGCGCTATGCCCTCATCCCCCTCGAGGAACTGGGCCGCCCGCGTATTGACGTGCTGATGACCGCCTCGGGCATCTTCCGCGATACCTTCGCCGGTACGATCGATCTGCTCGACCGCCTGGTCTGCGATGCCGCCCGGGCCGAAGAACCAGAGGACCTGAACTTCATCCGCAAGCATGTGCAGGCGCTGCTCGCCGAAGGCAAGACCTGGGAGGCGGCGACGGCCCGCGTCTTCACCCAGGCCGAGGGCACCTATGGCACCGATGTGGACGAGGCCATCGAGGGCAGCGCCTGGGAGGATCGCCGCGAACTCGAGGAACTGTTCATCAAGCGTAACGCCTACGCCTTCGGCGGCGAGAAGGCCGGCGCGGCCCAGCCCGAGGTGCTCCGCTCCCTCCTCAAGACGGTGGGCCGCGTGGCCCAGGAGATCGACTCGGTCGAATACGGTTTGACCGATATGCAACACTACTACGGCTACTCCGGCGCCCTCAAGGCCGCCGCCGAGCGTGCCACCGGCAGGACCGTGCCCCTCAGCTACGTCGAGAGCTTCACCGCTGAGACCCGCGTGCAGAGCCTGGAGCAGGTGCTGCGCGTCGAGTACCGCACGCGTCTCCTTAACCCCAAATGGTACGAAGGTATGCTCAAGCACGGTCATAACGGCGCCGCCGAGATCGCCCACCGCTTCACCTACATGCTCGGCTGGAGCGCCACCACCAGCGCGGTGGACAACTGGGTCTATGACCAGGCCGCGGCAACCTTCATCCTCGACGATGCCATGCGCCAACGCCTGGAGGCCGCCAACCCCGAGGCCGCCCGCAACGCCGTCGGGCGGCTGCTCGAAGCCCACAGTCGCGGCATCTGGCAGACCGATGAGGAGACCCTCGAGCGCCTGCGCGCCCTCCACGCCGACCTCGAGGACCGCCTGGAGGGAGTGCGCTAAGGGCCTGTCCATACGCCTGCCTGAGGGGAGGAAACGGTTTCCGCTTGCTCCTGCCCGTCACGGCAGCGCAACGCTCCGGGTTACGCGCAGGGTCCGGGAGGGCTGCGCCCTTCCAGCATGCGGGTTGGCGGGGGCGGAGGCTACGTTCCCTCTCCAACCACCGTTCCGCCCGCGGCGGGCGCGCCGTCCGGCAAAGCCCGGACACGTCTGCCGCCGTGGGCAGAACCAGAGGATCGCGGAGGTCTGCACCCTCCGCGCCTCCCCCGAACGGTAACCCGGAAGGCCGTGCAGCGAAACCATGCCCGAAGGCTATTTCCTACGCCGGCGCCGGCGCATGTGCCAGCGCCACACGGTATGGCGTTGCGGCAAGCGCACCGACGCGGACGGAGCAGGCGCGGCTGGCAGGGCCTCATCGGACGGGTGCGTCGCCGGTTCGGGCGCGGCAGTGCTCTTATCGCCCGCCTGTTCACCGTCTTCCCGGCGCCCGCGCCGTTCTTGCTCCTCAGACATACCTGCTCCCTGGCGCGCTTACTGCAAGTGACGTGTTCGATTGTACAAACGCGCAGGGGATCGGACCCGTTGCCCCGTTGAAAAAAGTGTTATCTACGACAGACCATACCAGACAACATTCTTGGGAGGAATTCGCCCTCCCCAACTTTCTCAATCCTGGTCACTCGTGGTCCGTGAACGAAGTTTCCCGGTATTTCGCTCGCCCGGTCATGCTGAGCGAAGCAGCCGAAGCCCTGAGCGAAGCGAAGGGGAAGCATCTTCCGCGTCCTGACACGGTAGACCCCTCCCTTTCGGCGGAGTTTACCCTGAGCGAGCGAAGGGCTCAGGGCTTCGGCTTCTGACAGGGACGGCAAACTTTCGACAAATCTTAGTTGACAAACTAGTACTACAACGAAGGTTGGCCTTCTGCCGCATCAGTACGCTGTACGCCTGTTACCCTGAGCGGAGGCGTAGCCGGAGCGAAGGGTCCCGGTCTGGCATCAAAGCCGGGATTCCTCGCTTCGCGCGGAATGACAACCCTCGTTGTAGTAGTAGCCGCCAAAATCAACGAAATATAACCGTATCGGGCGATGTAGCCGCCCCTACCCCTCGCCGGAGGCGGATTTGCATCAGCCCTGCCAGTGGTGTGTGGCAACCTCGCATAAGCGCCTTTGAAGGATTATACTTGTGCATCATTTGTGCAACCGGGGCCACCTTGCACACGATGACAGGGCGAGTAATCTGTGCTATACTGCAACAGCATCTACGGAAAGAGGATAAACTTCGCGCACATACGACGTACACTGCCGTTGTCACGCACGCTTCGGTAGCCGACGGGTTCTGTCGGCATAGGGAACTATCTGGCATGGCGGCGCCGTGGCGCTCAACCCGGCGGGCACGCAGCGACTCGTGACGGCGCCAGCCTCGCGGCCAGGGCAACTGGGCACAATCGCAGACGCATGCGTCTGCGGGGGTGCCGCGCGAGCAAAGGAGCGAAGCGATGGGGCGAACCAGCAACTGCCAGCGCCTGGCAACGCAGTTCACGCAGCAACGGCTCTCTACGCCTGACGGCGCGATTTTCGTTCCTCCGCAGCCCGTGGATCTTGAGCGCTGTTTCGTGTTCGACACCGGGGTTGAAATTGACGACGATCCCACCCTCAGCGCCTTTGAGCATCTGCTGGAGACGCGGCAGTACCGCCTGGCGCTGAGCCTGAGCTGGCGCTGCTACACGTCGTACCACACGCTCGATCTGGGGTTGCTGCGGCTGGAGAATAATCTGCTCTTCGCGGTGCACCAGATCAACGATGACGCGGGCACCTCGTTGCTGATCGCCTCGCTGTCCTCGCCGGCGCCGCAGCGGATGTTTCACCTCTTTCTGGTTGACTATTTGAGCACCCATGGCTCGGCCTACTCTGTCAGCCTCCCCACCAGTCTTCCCCAGATCATCTGGATCGCCGACCCCGAACTGGCTCCCCAGACGGTGGTCGCCGCCGGGCTGTTTGGCCTGGTCGCGCCGGCTGGCGCCGCGCTGGCGGTGCGCCAGGTGGTCGGCGATACGACCTATCTCGGCCAGCGCTCCGAGGGCGAACCGCTGTTTCTGGCCTGAAGGCTGTCGAGAAGGTCCGGGAGGGCCCGGCCCTCCCAGCAACCCTTTTCCCCGCCCTGAGGGCGCGCGAAGGCCTCGCATCACCACTGACCGCCAGTTGGAGGAGGATGGGGAAACCGGGTTTCCCCACGCCCCTGCCCGAGAGAACACCCTCCCTTTCAAGAACCTGCACCTCTGACCGCCACCCGTACCAGAAACGCCCCTGGCGGCGTTTATCCCAACGGGTAATGGTCTTTGTTCCGGGAGGGCGCGGCCCTACCCATTCCTCCCACCCGCTCCGGGCGCACGGTACCACACCATGAAACACCTCCTGCTCCTTACTCTGTTCCTTTGCGTCCTTCTCAGCGGCCTGCCGCGGGCCCAGGCGCAGGAGGGGCCGACCCTCTTCGCCCCCGACCTGCCCCCGCCTTCGCCGCCGGCCTTCCTCTTCGACGCACCGGAGCGCCTCTCTCCGGCCCAGATCAGCCTGCGCTGCGTTCAGGCCCTGGCCGACCCGCCGGTGAACGTCGCGCCGGCCAGTTCCCCCTGGCGCGTCTTTCGCGAGGGGTGGACCTTCGCGACCGATGTGGTCAATTCGCCGCCCCGGGCGCTGTTCTTCGGGGCCGCCGGCGATAGCACGCCTCCCAGCGCCTCGGTGGGCCAGGAGATCACCATCCCCGCCGCGCTCGCTGAACTCTACGGAACGCTTCAGTATCGCTACGCTTCCGGCGCCACCGGCACAGGGGACCGGTTGCAGGTGGAGTTGTACGAGGTCAACCGCATCGATCCCGCCGGCCTGATCGCCCGCGTGGAACTCGACACCGCCGCCGACGGCGATGGCGCCTGGCGGCCCTTTGAATGGGAGGTGACCGCTCCGGAGGCCATTGCCCGCCTGCGCGCCCTGGGCCGGGCCGCGCTGCTCGTCACCGCGCTGAACCCCGCCAATGGCGCAACCCCGCGCCTGTGGATCGATGACGTCTCTGCCAGCGTCTGCGAACCGTCGGCGAGCCTGGGCGGCCAGGTGCGCCTGCTGGGCGCCGGCGCGCCCGGGGCGGATGTGCTGCTGACCCGTGCCGCCGCGTCCGGCGCCGCGATCGTGGCCCGCGCCACCTCGGGGCTGGACGGCGGCTACCGCTTTGGCTCGGTCCCGGCGTTACCCCCCGAGACGCGCTACCAGGTCTGGTTCCACCCCGGCCTGGAGGCCCCGGCCCTGGAACGGGCGCGCCTGGGCCTCTGGGCCGGCCCGCAGCTGGCCAGTCTGGGAGCGGGGGACAATGCCACCCTCCCGGCCTTCGAGGTGGCCAACGTGCAACTGGAGTCGCCCGACCCCTTCGCCGCCGTGGTGGCCACGGACGCGCAGCCGGCGACCTTCGCCTGGCGCAGTGAACGCCCCGGAGCGGACGAGCGCCACCAGTTCTGCCTCTACGACCCACAGCGGGCCGATCCAGCCACGGGCCTGCCGGCGCAACTCTGCGGCCCATTGCTCAACCCCGCCAGCGACCCGTTACGTTTCAACCTCGGCCCGGGGAGCTTCGCCAGCTCCCCCGGTTTCCCCTTCGCCTACGGGCGCGAGTACCGCTGGTACGTGGTTATTTATGACCGCGACCCGCGGCGCGATCCGAATTACCAGTACGGGTTCAGCCACTTCGAACGATCGGTGCGCCTGCTGCCGGCCCCGTTGCCCGCGCCCGCCGAGCCGCCCGCCCCTACCCCGGGCGACCCCGCGGCGGGCGCCCCCGGCGCGGCCTGGACCCTGCTGATCTACGTCGCCGCCGACAATGCCCTCAGCGACGCGCAGCGGGCGCCGCGCAGCGCCCATCCGGCCACCCAGCTCGCGCGGCTGCCGGCGCTGGCGGCGGCCCACCCCAATCTGCGGGTCGTCAGCCTGGTTGACGAGTACGGCCCCGGCGGGCTGCGGCTGTGCTTCTACCCCCCCGGCGGCGCGCCCGACTGCCGGCTGCGCCCCGAGGCCAGCAGCGCCGACCCGGCGACCCTGGCCGGTTTCATTCGCTTCGGACGCGAGCGTTACCCCGCCGCCCGCACCGCCCTGCTGATCGTCGCCCCGGCCCAGGCCGCCGGTCTGCTGGCCCTCGACGAAACCGCTGGCGAGGCGATTATGAGCCTGCCCGACCTGCAAGCGGCCTACGCCGCCGCGGGGCTGGGCGCGGGCCAGCAACTCGACCTGGTGATCTACCAGGCGCCGTATATGGGCGCACTCGACGCCCTGCGGGCCAGCGCCCCCTACGCGCGCTTCGCCGTCGGCTCGGCCGGGCCGATCTGGCAACTCGGCCCCTACGACCGGCTCCTGCCCGCCCTCAGCGGCGCAGGCGACCCCGCGACGGCGGCCAACAACACCGTCGCCGCCTACAGCGCCACCGTTGACGCCTACCGCGCCGGGCTGGCCCGCAGCCTGGCGGCCTACGACCTGAGCCGCGTCGAGGCTCTGGGCCAGCGGGTGGATACGCTGGCCAGCGCCCTCAGCGGCGCGCTCGAGACCGATCGGGAGCCTACCCGCACCCTGACCGTCGCGGCCCGCGCCGCGGCCCAGGTCTACGACGCCTCGGGGAACGGGCGCCACGACCAGTTGATCGCCATCACCGGCCAGGTCGTGCCGGTCGAAGAGGACGCCCTGGTGGACCTGCGCGACCTGGCCCTGCGCCTGCGCGACAGCGTGGGCATTGACGCCGGGGTGCAGGCGGCGGCGGCGCAGATCGTTGCGCTCCTGGACAACCAGGCCGCCTCGCCGCTGATCGCCGCCGTCCAGCGTTCGGGCCAGGGGAGCGGCGGCGCCGCGGTGAGCCTGGAGCGCGCCGCGGGGCTGGCGGTCCTCTTCCCCGGTGGCGACCGGCTGGGCGGGCAGCCCGCGCTGGCCGCCGGTTACCTCTACGGCCCCGAGGGTGACGCGCCGAATAGCGGCCCCTGGGCGCGGATGCTGCGGACCTACCTGCGCGAGACCCTGGGGGTCGGGCCGGGCGGGGTCACCGAGGGACTGGCGGCCGCGCCACGCTTCCAACCCCTGATCGGGTGGACGGTGGAGACCGGCGTCTGGCTGCCAGTGGTGCGGCGGTAGAGCACTGATCGGATGCTTGATCCACTGAGGACACCGAGCGGTGTGGCCCGGTTGGGAGAGAGAACGACCTGTTATTACCGCAGAAAGAGCCCACGATGACCACGGATCAGCATGTCGCCGAACGGTTGCAGGCCAGCCTTATCGTCCCCGACACGCCGATCTGGTGGGAGGGTAAGGGAAACGCACAACCCGGCCCGCGGATCCGTAGCGCCCCTCCGACGAGGGGCGCTTGTTTTTGCGTTGTCTCTGGTTACACGCTTTTGCTACACTCGGCGCAGATGCCAGAAAGACCGAAGCTCTGGTGCGCATTTGCGGGTGATGATGGCAACGAAATCGATCTGGAAGGAGGAACGGTTTGCGCGCGCTTGAAAAAGACAATTCCAGACTATAGCACATACAAAAGAGGGATGGGCTAAACATAAGATCGCCGTCGCCGCCCGACGCCGGATCGTCCCCAACCGACGCGAATCGTATGTCAAGCAGCGCCCGGCGCCGATCCGCCGTCACCCCGACTCGATCCGCCGTCGCTGACCGACCGCGATCTTATGTTTAGCCCATCCCTCAAGGCGTGGATTGAAACGCAGGCGTACGGACGCAGCGCGCTGCGTCCGTACGTTTTCTGGAGCGAATAACTGCTATCCCCGTGAGGAGAGTGTTGCAGAATAGGGGTTGCCCCCGCCCGAGCAAGGCTCAGGAGCGGCTGCGGAGGGGCAAACGGCCCGGCGTTACGCGCGGGGCGCCCGCGCCGAAACCCGGGCGCGCGCCCTGCTCGACGCCCTGCCGGCGGATCGCTGGACGGCCGCGCATAACCTGCCCACCCCGTTCGGCGACCTCGACCATGTCCTCATCGGCGCGGATGGCCGGGTCATGGTGCTCGAAACCAGGGCCTCGCGCGGGGTGGTCGAGGTGAGCGCCGATGGCGGCATTCTGGTTCATGGCCGTCCGCCGGAACGTCCCTGGGAGCAGCAGGTGCAGCGCGCAGCGGGGTGGATGCGCGCATGGATCCTCCACACGCACCGGTTGCGGCTTACGGTCACGCCGGTGATCGTGTGTCCCTGGGCGACGGTGATCAGTACGGGAGATAGGGTGCTGGCGTTCGACACTGATGGGCCGGCCGCGTATCTGGAGCGCCCTTCGGTCCTACTGCGCGATGCGGCGCAGGTCTGGGCGCAGCGAGAGGGGTTGCTGGCGACGCTGGCGACGGCGGGGGCGCGCGGCGCTCCGCATCAGGGCTGATTTCCCCCGAGGATCACGTCTTCCGGTCAGTCCTCCAAGACATTTCCAATCCATTCGCAGTATGCTGGAGCCGGATGCATGGCTCGTGATGCTCGCGAAAGGATCCCACATGGCTGCCAAAACGATTCCGGCAACGAACGCCCGCCGCTGGTTCCCACGGCGCATCGGCGCCTGGGCGCTGGGGGCGCTGCTCGTCGCCTTCGTCGCCATCCAGTTCGTGCCCTACGGGCGCGACCATACCAATCCCCCCGTCACCGCCGAACCGGCCTGGGACAGCCCCCAGACGCGCGCCACCTTTATGCGCGCCTGCGGCGATTGCCATAGCAACCAGACTACCTGGCCCTGGTACAGTTCGATTGCCCCCGCGTCCTGGCTGATCAGCCGGGATGTGCAGGCAGGCCGCGCAGAGTTCAACGTTTCGGAGTGGGGCCGCCCCGATAACGAGGGTGATGATGCGGCGAAACTGGTGCAGAATGGGGAGATGCCGCCCTGGTTCTATCTGCCGCTGCATCCCGAGGCGCGCCTCTCCCCCGCCGAGCAGCAGCAGTTCATCGCCGGCCTGATCGCCACCTTCGGCGGAGAGCGCGGCGGCGAGCGCGAGGAGTGAATGACCCTCAGGTGGACGCCCGGCGACCTGCGCGACCAGGCGGCGTGTGGGGCTTATACTGTCCTGTAACGGTGGCGCACGTCCGAAGAGTCGCCCGGCGACCTGCGCGACCAGGCGGCGTGTGGGGCGGCGTGACGGCCCCGGAGAGTTCTTTCGGTGGTTTTGGTGGCGTAGCCGCGCCACAACCACCGAAAGAACCTGGGGGTTGGGGCCTGTCCCGTTGCACGAGCCCTGCGGGGGGGCGGGAGGGCTTTGTCCTCCCGCCCCCCCCTCCTCAATCCACCCGGGTAGGGGTGCGGTGGAGAGGTTGCAGGCCCGCGGCCAGTTGCTCGGCGGTGGGCAGCGCCGACTCGGCTGGCTTGTCGGAGGCGGCGAGTAGCAAGGCGCCTCGCTGCGCCAGGTTCCAGCAGAGGTGGTAGACGTCGCCGCAGAGGGTCAGTCGCCCATCGGCCATGCGCGCGAGGGTGGCCGTCAGTTCGGCCCGGCGAAAGGCTTTGAAGGGGGTGGGATCGCCCCGGGCCACCAGCGCGCGCAGTTCGGCATGCAGGGGGGCCAGGGCCGGATGCACCCTCGGCTCGACGAGGGCGAGGAAGGCGGCGAAGCCCTCCAGGCTGCCGGCCTCGAGGCGGGCGCGTAACGCCTCGAGGGTCGTCGCTCCGGTGGTGATCAGCAGGGCGGTGGCAACGACGTAGTCCTGGTTGTCGAGGGTGAAGCTGTGCCATTCGCGGCGGCACAGCTCGCCGTAGGTGCGCCGGAACAGCGCCACGTCGAGATCGGGAACCAGACGCGCGGCGACGGCCAGGGCGCCTTCGGCCCGCGCGTCGTCAATCGCCCCGTCCGAGCGGCCCCGCGGGCCGAGCAGGGTTTTGTCAATGTCAATCAGCACGGCGGTGCGCGCCCAGTCTACCCCGCGCCAGTCAAGCTCGGCGGCCCAGGCGTGGATGAGGTGCCAGCGGGTGGCGTTGGCGGTGTCGCCGTACCAGACCAGGCTCTCGGGAGCCACGGGCCGGTCCTCGCCGATGAAGGCATAGGCCGGCAGCGGGCCGGCCTGTCGCAGATGCTCCGCGAGCAGCCGGTCGTTGTCGGTGTCGCCGATGACGGCCATGGTGGTCAGCGGTCCGCTGCCGCGCGCGGCCTGCAGGGTGTCGGCGAGCGCCCGCACGATGCGGGCATAGGCGGCGTCGCGCTTGCGCGGCGGCGGGCCGCCAGGCAGGCCCAG
>DAOUDA010000321.1:0-6240 GCA_034431835.1 Chloroflexaceae bacterium
TCCGAATAACTCCTGTAGGGGTAAGTGGGGAAACCGGGTTTCCCCAGCCCCTCCCGTCAGGGAGGGGCTGGGAGAGCGTAGCCCTCCCAGAATCGGATAACCAGGTTATCCGGATAGGCTCTTAGTAAAGGAGCATAGAACCATGAAACGCTTCAGTTTGCTGGCTGCGCTCAGCGCACTGTTCGCGCTGATCCTGGCCGCCTGTGGCGGCGGCGCCGCTCAGCCGACCGCGGCCCCCGCCCCCACCACGGCCCCGCCCGCCGGCGCCACCACGGCCCCGCCCGCCGGCGGCATGGCGATCGAGGGTGCCATCACCCTGTGGCACGCCTACGGCACCGGCAGCACCGAGGAAGAGGTGATCAACGAACTGGTTGAGCGCGCCCGCGCCGCCTACCCGAACGCGACGATCAACGTGTTGCAGATCCCCTTCGACCAGATCTTCGCCAAGTTCCAGAACGAGGTCTCCGCGGGCGGCGGCCCCGATATGTTCATCGCCCCCAACGACAGCCTGGGCGACCAGGTGCGCGCCGGCCTGCTGGCCGACCTGAGCGCCTACGTTCCGGCCCTGCAGGTCGAGAACGTCTCGCCGGTGGCGATCGAAGGCATGAGCCTTGACGGCAAACTCTACGCCATCCCCGAGTCGTTCAAGGCCGTGGCGCTCTACTACAACAAGAGCAAGGTCACCACTCCGCCCGCCACCACCGACGAACTGCTCGCGGCCGTGCGCGGCGGCAATACCGCCGTGTTTAACCAGATCGCCTACCACAACTTCGGCTGGCTGCAAGCGTTCGGCGGCAAACTGATGGACGAGACCGGCAGGTGCGTCGCCGACCAGACCGGCGGCGTGGAGTGGTTCACCTTCCTCAAGACCCTGAAGGCTGAACCGAACGTGACTTTCTCGATCGATACCGGCAAGGCCGACTCGCTCTTCAAGGAGGGCAAGGCCGATATGATCGTCAACGGCCCCTGGGCGCTGGGTGACTACCGCGAGACGCTGGGCGACAACCTGGGCGTGGCGCCCATGCCCGGAGCGACCAGCCCGGCCGGCCCGCTCACCGGCGTTGACGGCTTCTACGTCAACGTCAACAGCCCGAACCAGGCCAGCGCGGTGGCCCTGGCCATGTTCCTTACCAGCAAGGATTCGATGCAACTCTACGTCGAGAAGGCCGGCCACGTGCCTGCCCGCACCGACATCGAGATCGCCGATCCGCTGGTCGCCGGCTTTGCCGAGGCCGCCCAGACCGGGGTTCCCCGCCCGCAGATCCCCGAGATGAGCAACTTCTGGACGCCCTTCGGCGACGCGATCACCAGGGTGCTCGACGGCGGCGCCGACCCGGCCGCGGCAATTACCGAGGCCTGCGCGACGATGAACACCGCCAACGGCAAGTAGCCTCGCGCCTCGCTGGTTGGCCGGCGATGCTGGCCAACCAGCGGACCAGGGAACAGATAGCCTCCATTCACGTTCGTAGGGGCGGTGTTCGAACCACCCCCACTGGTACGCCAGGTTATGTTGAATGGTTCTGGCTGCTTCGCCGCCAGTTATAGGGGTTCGGGGCTTGCCCCAACAACGCTGCTCAGGCCCCTCGCGCAAAGCCCGTATGGGCCAGACGCCCCAGATTGTGGTATAGTTAAGCAGTATCCCGCGTTGCTTTCTGGCGTCACGGTTGCGCGTAGCGTCGTTCCAATGGAGGAAGCCCTATGGCTGCGACGAACCCGGGCATGGCCACGCTCAAACCCAAGGCGGCCCGCTCGCCGGCGGGCGAGGCCTGGCGACAGATGCGGACCCCCCTGGTCTACCTGATCCCGGCCGCGCTGATCATGGCGCTGGTCACCTTCTACCCGTTGGCCTTCCAGGTCTGGATGTCGTTCACCGACTACGGGGTGATCAAAGAGGAGGGCAAGCAGACCCTCAACCGCTTCGGCCCCGATGGGCAACCCCCGCCCAACTACCGCCCGGCCGAGTGGGTCGGCTTCAAGAACTACAGCGACATCCTCACCAATGAGCCGCGGTTCGTGGCCAGACTGGGCGGCACCTTCAACTTCTGGCGCCTGCTCGGGTTCAATCTCTGGTGGACCTTCTCGAACGTCGCTTTCCACGTGGCCCTGGGCATCCTTATCGCGGTGCTGTTGAACGTCGAGGGCCTCTGGGGGCGCAAGATCTACCGCGCGCTGTACATTCTGCCCATGGTGCTGCCGAACATCGTGATCGCCACCGTCTGGCGCAATATGTTCGACGACCAGTACGGGGCGATCAACCAGTTGCTGGGCATCTTCGCGGGTGGGCCGGTGAACATCCGCTGGTTCAACCAGATCGAGCCGCCCATCCCCGGCGTGCCGCTGCCGTTGAGCTACTACGCCATGCTCATCGCCAACATCTGGCTCGGCTGGCCGTTTATGACCATCGTGGCCACCGGGGCATTGCAGTCCATTCCTAAAGAGATGTACGAGGCTGCCGCGATTGACGGCGCCACAGGGTCGCAGCAGTTCTGGAACATCACCCTGCCGCTGCTGCGCCCGGCCATGGTGCCGGCGGCGATGGTCGGCATCGTCACCACCTTCAACCTGTTCCACATCATTTACTTCATGAGCGGCGGCGGCCCTCTGGGGCAAACCGAGATCATGGTCACCCAGGCCTTCAAACTGGTGAATGTCCAGCAACTCTTTGGCGTGGCCGCGGCCTTCTCGGTCATCATCGCCCTGGTGCTGATCCCGATCTTCCTGATCACCAACCGCATCTCGCGCGCAACGGAGAGCTACGATGTCTAGTGTCGCCACACCTGCCGCCACACGAACGCGCAAGGGCAGCACGGCCGCCGGTCGCCGCCTGCGCTGGTGGCAGCAATTGCTCTTCCAGGCCCTCTGCCTGTTCATCGCGGCGACGGTGCTCTTCCCGATCTTGTGGATCGTGAGCATGTCGCTCGACCCGCGCAACATCGCCCGGCCCACGGAACTGCGCCTCATCCCCCCCGGGGCCTCGCTCGACGCCTACCGCGCCGTGCTCGACCGGCCCACGGCCAATCCGGTAACCTTCACCGAACTGGCGCTGAACAGCCTGAAACTGGCCGGAGGTGTGGCGCTCTTCGCGCTGCTGATCGGCGTCAGCGCGGCCTACGCCTTTTCGCGCTTCAAGTTTCCGGGGCGCCAGTACATGATGATCGCCGTGCTGGCGATCACCGTGCTGCCCGCGGTGGCGACGATCGCGCCGCTCTTCGCGCTGCTCAACGGCATCCGCGTCAGCAGCGGCCTGCTGAGCATCGCCCTGCTGATCGCCGCGGCGCTGGTGATTGGCTTCGGGCTGATGATCATCGTTCCCGCGCTGCGCGCTGGCACCGCCAGCGGCGGCACCTACGCCGTCGGCGGCGTCGCCCTGCTCCTCAGCGTGGCGCTGATCTACACGGCCCTCGCTCCGGCCCCTAATGACGTCTTCGTGCTGCGCAACTCGCTGCTCGGCGTGGGCATCGCCATGATCTCGGGCGCACTGCCTTTCGCCATCTGGAACCTCAAGGGCTACCTCGACACTATCCCCAAGGAGCTTGAGGAGGCCGCGATCATTGACGGGGCCAGCCCCAACCAGATCTTCTTCCAGATCGTGCTGCCGCTGGCCGTGCCCGCCCTGGCCGTCACCGGCTTTCTCAGCTTCGCCGGGGGCTGGACCGAGTTCTTCCTCTCCTGGCAGTTCCTCACCAATCCCAAGGATTTTACGCTGGCGATGGCGCTTTACAATATGACCGGGCAGTACGCCGGCTCGGTGCCCTGGTCGCGCTTCGCCGCCTTCTCCATCCTGGTCTCTCTGCCGGTGGCGATCGTCTACCTGCTGCTGCAACGCTACATCGTCGGTGGCCTGACCCTGGGCGGGGTGAAGGGATGAGCACCGGTTCTCAAGCCCGGTTCTGGCAGGCCAGAGGTGTGGAGGTGTGGAGGTGTGGTTTAATGATCACGGCTGAAAACTTGTATTTCAGATCGGCTTGACGGTGTGTTCTACAGCCCCCAACTCCACAGCTCCACAGCTCCACAGACTAACACAACCTTTAGCCAGACGAACCCGCCCCTATGGATGACGTCTCCGCCGATTTTATCTTCGGCACCATGGCCACCGACGCCCGGCGGCTCGCCTTCCTCAAGGCCGAGTTGTCGGGCGTCAGCCATCGGCACCGCATCGAACCCGCCGATCCCCTGCCACAGCAGGCGGTGACCCTGCGGGTCAGCCTCGGCCCCGCGGTGGTGGCCGACCACGTGACGTGCTACTTCACTACCGACGGCAGCGAACCGGCGGGCGCGCGGGGCGTGCCCGCGCCCGGCGCACGGGCGGTGGCCTTCGAGCGGATCGGCAGCGAGTGGAACACCTTCCTGTGGGGATACCTCGAAGAGTGGCGCGCAACCCTGCCGCCGCAGCCCGCCGGCGCCATCGTGCAGTACCGCATCGAAGCCTGGTCGGAGCACCATCCGCGCAGCGTCTGGGCGGGCGAGATTATCGGCAGCACCGCTGGCGATGGCGCGGTGCTGGGCGAGGTCGGGCCGGGGGATGTCTTTCTGCGCGAGGTGGGCCAGGAGTTCGAGTTGACCTTCGTGCGCGGCAGCCGCACCTTCGCCTACGGCGTGGACGAGGAACGGACGCCCGCCTGGCTCCACGACGGGTTGATCTACCAGGTATTCGTGGATCGCTTCAACCCCGGCGGGGGGCGCCCGTTCGCCCGGCCCGAGACGCTGATGGGCCACTATGGCGGCACCCTGGCCGGGGTGATCGAGCGCCTCGACCACATTCAGTCGCTCGGCGCCAGCATCATCTGGCTGTCGCCGATCTTCCCCTCGCCCTCGCACCACGGGTACGACGCCACCGACTACTACGCGGTCGAGCCGCGCCTGGGCGCCCTCGCGGATCTGCGGACCCTTATCGCCGAGGCCCACGCGCGGGGGATGCGCGTGCTCCTCGACTACATCGCCAACCACGTCTCCGCCCAGCACCCCGCCTTCCAGGAGGCCCTGCGCGACCCCCACGGCCCGGCCCGCGACTGGTTCATCTTCACCGAGTACCCCGACCGGTACGTCGCCTTCTTCGGTGTGCCGGGCATGCCGCAGGTGAACACCGATCACCCCGTGGCGCGGCGCATGATGATTGACCCCGCGGTCCACTGGCTGCGACAGGGCATTGACGGCTTTCGGCTCGACTACACCATCGGCCCGTCCCACGCCTTCTGGACGGCCTTTCGCGCCGCCATGCGGGCCGCCCGTCCCGACGCGATCGGGTTGGGCGAGGCGGTAGATACTGCCGAGATGCTGCGTTCCTACTACGGGCGGCTGGACGGCTGTCTGGATTTCTTGTTGCTGCAGGCGCTGCGCCGGTTCTTCGCCTTCGGCGACCTGAGGGCCAGCCAGTTCGCCAGTTTTCTGCGCCGCCATTTTGAGGCCTTCCCACCCGATTTCGTGATGCCCAGCTTTCTGGACAACCACGACATGAACCGCTTCCTCTGGGTGGTGCGGGGCGATACGCGCCGGTTGAAACTGGCGGCCCTCTGCCAGTACACCCTGCCGCATCCGCCGGTGATCTACTACGGCACCGAGGTGGGCCTGAGCCAGGAGCGCGACGTGCGCCACCCCGACGGTAGCGCGCATCCCGAAGAGTCGCGGCTGCCGATGCCCTGGGATGGCGTGCAGAACGCCGACGTGCTGGCGTTTTACCGGCGGCTGGGCGCGCTGCGGCGGGCAACCGCCCGGGTCTGGCGCGGCCCGCGACGCACCGTGGCGCTCGACGACGCCTTCGGGCACTATGCCTGCGTGTGCGGTGACGATGAAGCCTGCTGGCTGGTGGCGTTGAACAACGGCCCCCGTCCGGGACGGATCGCCCTGCCGCCGGGGCGCTGGAGCGTGGCGCTGGCAACCGCCGAAGCGGAGGTGCGCGGCGCCAGCGTGTGGCTGCCAGCCTATGGTGGGGCGGTGTTGCAGAGAGATGGGCTTGATGCGTCTCTCAGGTACCTGTGAGGCAGGCAGAGTATATAATGGTGCGGATGGTCCTCCCTGGCAGGGTGTGGGGAAACCGGGCTTCCCCGCATCCCTGCCCGAGAAGGTGGGGCGTCACGAGACCGGAACGCAGGCAAAACCCTCTGCCTTATGACCCTCAAAGGACGTAAACGCGTGAAGCGACCGCCCGAGGGCCGCCCGCTCTACGAAGGCGGCGAAGCCTACACTGATCGAACGGTGGCGTTGCCCCGCCGCGGGGCGCCGGCGCAGCGGGCCGCGCCCCGG
>DAOUDA010000322.1:0-3457 GCA_034431835.1 Chloroflexaceae bacterium
ACTGGATCGCCGACCCCGGCCACCGCGCCGTGGAACTGCTCACCCTGGCCGGCAGCCTCTACCGCGCCGAGCACGTCTACCGCGGGCAGGCGGTCATCCCCTCCACCATCATCCCCGGCTGGAACGCGGCGACCGAGCGGCTCTTCGGGTAGGGCAATAGCACTGCGGCGCCGCCGGAGAGCTTGTTTACCTTAGAGAGTTTAGAGATACGTAAAACCGTTAACAACCTTCCCTGTTCTGTGCGAGATTTGCGCTAATTTCCATAAGAATTGTTGTTTCTCAACAATCTACCGCTGGCGTCTTCGCGCTGTCGCCTATCTTAGCGGTACTCCAGAAACACACCTCCACACCTCTACATCTCCACACATCAAAGGCAGGTCCGCCATGTTCACGACCACGCTGATCAAACCTGATCTGGTCACCCGCTCAGTAGCGGCAAACTGGAACTACGCTCGCTGGTCACAACTCCCAGACGACGGCAACCGCTACGAAGTGATTGACGGAGTACTCTACGTGACCACCGCGCCCAGCTTCTTTCACCAATGGATCGTCCGCCAGATTGTACTGGCGCTGGTCAAACAGCTTGACGACAACGGCGTCGGCATCACCACCTGGGCGCCGATCGGCGTGCTGATGCCTGGTTGCGACCCGGTGCAACCGGACATCCTGGTAGTGCGGCGCGAGAACCTGGACATCATCCACGACCGACGCGTCCACGGCGTTCCGGCATTGATTGTCGAGGTGCTCTCGCCGGGCAACCCGGCCCAGGATCTGGTGGTGAAGCGGGGGGCCTATGCACGGGCCAGCCTGCCTGAGTACTGGATCGTTCGCCCGGTGGAGCGCGATGTGCTGGTGCTCAGCGCGCCCGACCCTGCCGCCGCCGACCACCGCCAGGAGACCCGCATCGCTCCCGAGGACGAGCTTATCTCCGTGACGCTGCCCTTCCACGCGCCCATCGCCGCCTTCTTCGCCGGCGCCCCCGATGAGACGCCGTGAGCCGGATCGGCGATGTCTTATCGCCCCGGTCAACATCGTTCTCCGTTGGAGAGATTAACCCTGCTTCACTTTCGACCGTATCAACTGGACCAGGGTATATGCCGTGTTTAGTTCGGCTTCAAGAACCTGGCTTTCAAAGGAGGAGCTTACACCGACGGGATAGCGCGTCTCGATGTAGTACTCTGTGATCTTCTGACACAGGGCGAGAAACGGACCAAAATCGGCATCACGGGCAATAGCTTCCTGGATGAGAAGTTCCACATCATGGACACGGCGCAAGGGCCAACCCCACGCGAGCAAGAAACCCTTGAGATACTTTTCGATTGCTTGCTGCAAGTGAAAAGCAACGATGGAAAGAGGACCGCCTTGCATTAGCAGAATCTCAGCGGCCTGCAGATCGAGATCGCCGTGATCGAACCAGTCATCGGGCAAAGAAGACTCAGTTGCGGACATAAAGGGTCTTTCCGTGCGCGAGAATGTCTTGATAGAACGGATCACCCAGCGCCAACCGCCGCTCCAGTTCCTCAGGGGTCAGCACCAGTGGAGAGAAAGGAACGCGCCGTTCTGGATCGGCAATCAGCCGGCGCACCCGAACACGCCGTTCCAAGGGAGACTCGGTGGTTGTTTTGATGATCAGCAGATCGATATCGCTATCCGCATCTGGTTCACCGGCGGCAAATGAGCCGAACAAGACGATGCGCTCAGGCTGATAGTCCGCAACCAGCCGTTCAACGATGGCCCGGATAATGGCATTAATTCCCTGACTCTGGGTTCGATCAACCATAGCTTATACCTGAGCTCAGTTGGCCAACAATAGTACTACAACGAAGGTTGGCCTTCTGTCGCATCAGTACGCCCTACTGGTACGACAATCTGGTTGTGATGGATAGTTTTTTGCGGGGAGGGCTTCGCCCTCCCACGCCCCCTCCCGCCGCATCCATCACCATCATCGTGACAGCCCACTCAGGTGTAGGGTTTTTCGAGCGAGAAGGGGTGTTCGGCATGCCAATGCGCTTGCGATCCTCACCCCCCTCTCCACCTACGGTGAAGAGGGGGAATTGGGCGTCCCAATGCCCCGGATGGCGAATGCGACGCGAGGATGCGCCCGAAAACCCTGGACCTGAGAACTCCCGGACCCTCCCGTGGGGGCCAATGCTCACATCAGAAACCAGGGAGATGGAACCATGCCAACCCCGATCCCCCAGACGGAGCTTGCGCGCTACGCGGACGTGATCGTTCAGGTGGGGTTGAACCTCCAGCCCGGCCAGCGGCTGATCATCCGCGCCGATCTGGCGACGGCCGACCTGGTGCGCGCCGTGGCGCGGCGGGCCTACCAGGCCGGGGCGCGTCTGGTGGACGTGACCTGGAGCGATGAGCAACTCGCGCTGATCCGCGTCCAGACCGCGGCGCGCGACACCCTGAGCGAAGCGGCGACGTGGATCCCCCAGGTGTCGGCCGAGTATATGCGTGCGGGTGACGTTCGGCTGGCCATAACCTCGGAGACGCCTACGCTGATGATCGATCAGGACCCGAAGGCGGTGAGCGCCATGAAGCGCGCCGAGGCGCAGGCGGCGCAAGAGTTGTTCGCCCTGCTGCAACGCAACGCCTCGGTCTGGACGGTAGTGGCCTACCCTTCGCCGGGCTGGGCGGCCCACGTGCTGCCCAACCTGCCCCCGGAAGAGCAGGTGGGTGGGCTGTGGCGGGCCATCGCCAGCATCTGCCGGCTGCACGCCGACGATCCCGTGGCGACCTGGAAGGCGCACGTCGCCGATCTGGAGGCCCGGGGCGCCTACCTGACCGCGCGGGCCTACAGCGCGCTCCATTTCCGCGCCCCCGGAACCGACCTGCGCGTCGGTCTGGCGCCGGGCCATATCTGGGCGGGCGGCGGCGCCATCAGCGAGCGCGGCCAATCCTTCGTGCCCAACCTGCCGACCGAGGAGGTCTTCACCCTGCCACATCGCGAGCGCGTGGAGGGTGTGGTGCGGTCGAGCCGGCCCCTGGTCTACGGCGGGAACGTGATCGACGACTTCAGCCTGACGTTCGAGGGCGGGCGCGTCTTGCAGGCGACGGCGGCGCAGGGCGAAGAAGTGCTGCGACGGCTGCTGGCCACCGATGAGGGCGCCGCCTATCTGGGCGAAGTGGCCCTGGCACCCGGCAGTTCGCCCGTCGGGCAGACCGGGTTGCTGTTCGCCAACACCCTCTACGACGAAAACGCCTCCAGCCACCTGGCGCTCGGCGGGGGCTACCGCTTCTGCCTCTCGGGCGGCACCAGCATGTCAGCGGAAGCGTTCCGGGCGGCAGGGGGCAACCTCAGCGCGATCCACGAAGATTTCATGATCGGCTCGCCGGCGATGGACGTGGACGGCATCACCGCGACCGGCGGCACCGAACCGGTTATGCGCGGAGGGGAGTGGGCCTTTAGTGTGTAGATCCGTACATGACCGGTTGGAGGGGCGTGGGG
>DAOUDA010000323.1:0-6622 GCA_034431835.1 Chloroflexaceae bacterium
GGGGCTGGGTCAACGGGGTGGTGCCGGAGGCCAAGCTGCGCGAGCTAGGCATTCTGGAGGACTGAGCGACGCAACGGGGGAGGGGGGCGCCCGGCGGCCTTGTCCTGTGTATGGGAGGGTCTGGCAGGGCGCAGCCCTGCCAGGACACCTCCATACACCCGTTGACGTGTACACCCTCAGGAATGGACGGGTAGGGGCGACCGGCCGGTCGCCCCTACCGAATGTGGCGCAACCCTGGATGGTCTGCGAACCAGGTTTTTGGTAACCATCTGCACCCTCCCCGACCCTCCCCCGCTGGGGGAGGGTGCCCGGCCCCTCGCTGTGGGAGGCTGAGAGGGGCGCAGAAATGCAAGAAACCTTGGTCCACGGACCACAGAACTTTGTCAGCGGAATTATTGATATTCCCGCAATCTTCAATCGCATCAAGAATTAAAACCCATGCACATCAACTTTTACGCAACCTTACGCCCCATCGTGGGCGGGCGCACGGTAGAGTTTGACGTCCCCGAGGGCGTCACCGTGCGCGAACTGGTAGAGATTGTTGTTACGCGCTTCCCCCCGCTGCGGCGGGAGTTGCTCAACGAGCAGGGCATGCTCTATCCCCACGTGCACGTCTTCGTTAACGGGCGCGATGCGCCTTACCTTCCCGAGGGCGTGGAGACGATCATCCGCAACGGCGACACGATCGACATCTTCCCCGCCGTGGCGGGAGGGTGATGGCGACGGGCATCCACGACCTTCGAGGCGTTCCGCTCTGGCTGCTGAGCCTTTCACGGGGTTGCGGCGGCGCCAAGCAGCCCGAAGCCGGCGCGCCGAGGGCCACCGAGTTCCGGGACACGCGCCCGACCTCTTCGCGGGTCTGCTGCGTGCACTGGTTGTGACTGGCGTCGGGCATCAGGATCGCACCTTCGGTTCGCTCGCCGGCCATCAGTCACGCTTCCTCCTCAGGGTTGCGACAAGCTGGTTGTGATGGATAGTTTTTTGTGGGGAGGAACGTGTTCAGATTTACCGCAGAGCGCGCAGAGGGGCGTAGAGGATGAGCTTTTTGAAGCCCTTTGCGACCCTCCGCGCCCTCCGCGGTGTGAACATGTTCGGTAGATGTGAACACTATCTCTGCCAGACGGTGTAACTTCCGGCAGGGTAAGCTCCGCGAAGAAGTAGCCCGCCGCCGCTGCGGCATAGGTATAGAACAGGTAGCCGAGCATGCCGATCAAGATCAGGGTCGCCCGCTGTGGGCCGCGCCAGGCATGCATCAGTGCCACGCCGAATATCGGCAGCGTCAGCAGCGTCACGAGACCTGGCCGCGCAGGGCCGGGATGATCGTCGCCGGGTTGCGCTGGTAGACCGCAGGGGCCAGCAGACTGGCGGCGGTTGCCAGTATCACCAGGGGTGGCACAACACCACTGAGCCAGAACGCGACCCGCAGGCCGGGAGCGAGCGCCGGGATGGCTGCGCGGACCGGAACGGTGACAGGCGAATGCATTGGTGGGCTCCTCTGCATAGTTACGATTACTGGCACATCCCGGCGCCGTCGGCAGCCTCGGGAGCTGCGGGTTGCACACTGATCAGGGTCACCCCGATGTCGCGCAGCCGGCTGATCACGCCGTACAGGGCTGACTGGTCAGGTATCGGGCCGGTCAACAGGGTGACCGGGTGCTGATCCGGGGCGAAGATGTGGGTGATGATGAAGCCGTCAAAGGCGGCTTCCCAGCGCCGGTCCAGGTGCCCCGCAAGCTGGAATATGTAGGTTGTCATAGCCGTCCTCGGATCGCTGGAGGCCGCCTCAGCGACCCGCAACGTTGTACGCGACGTCGACCACCTCGAAGCGGCCGTAGGTAAACTCGTCGCTCGGCAGCAACCAGCGGGCCTCAGCGTCCGGCATCATGTGCCCGTTGACGGTACGCCAGCCGCTCACCGGCGTCGACCAGCGTACCCGCTCGTAGGTTTTGCCGTCAATGGTCCGCGAGCGGTCGTCGGAGATGAAATTGGTCAGCGCTCCGTTCTCCGCGAAGGTAAGCACCGCACTGATCGTATGGCCCTGGTTGGTGAAGGTCGCCCGTACGGTCAACGGGTCAATCTCCTCCCAGCCGATGGCCGGGTCGATCAGCGTCGCCGGCGCCAGCAGCACCATGTCGTTAAACAGTGTGACGGTCTCACTGCGGTCCATTTCCGGCCCGCGGGCGTCGACCACCTGCACGAGGGAGGCCACGCGCACCGCAAAGGTGGCTTCAGGGCCCCTGTAGCGGTGATAGGCCGTGGTAGGCAGGCCGAACATCGTGGCATCCACAAGAAACATGCGCTCCGCTGGCGCGACGACGCTCTGCTGGTCGGCTTCGATCGGCATCCAGGCATCGTTCGGGCCGTTGCGCAGGGCGCCATGGAAGTGAAGCCGGTAGTTGGCGACCCTGGGCTGCCCGATCACCCCGGCAAAGCGCATATACCGCTGCACAATCGGCGGCAGGTGGGCGACATCCGCCTCGGTCACCGGGGCAGTCTGCGCGGGCGCTGCGACAAGCGCGGCGGCGGCATCGCGCTCGTACTGCGCCCGGTAGCTCCACGGGGCGTACCCCAGGCCGGCGACCAGGGCTGGGACGAACACGATCAGGTTGGCGAGGGTGCCGAACTTCGCATCACTCCAGGCGGTGACGATAACCGACTGCGAGATCAGGATCGCCACGAGGGCCGGCGCCCACCACCAGTTGGGGGCAGCGACCAGGAGGACGGCGCTCAGCAGGAACAGCAGCGCGGCGGCGAGCCAGAGCAGCCCGAGCGGTTGGGAGATCGGCACCCGCAGTTGCTCGAACGACGCAAGATTGAAGGCTCTGGCAAACCCCATCAGGTGGATCAGGCCGTGGGCCGCGACGATGAAGATGAGCAGATATTTCATAGCGCCTCCAGCGGTAACATCGGCGTACCGTCACCAGGAGGATAGCGCGCGACCGGATGGAATGGCTCCATCCAGATGGATGGAACAGGGGATGGACCCACACCGTCGGCGAGGCTGTGCTCGTTGTGCGGGCGCGCCAGGCGTGGGGAGCGGTCACGGCAGCAGCCCGAGTTCGCGGGCGCGCGCCACGGCGGCGCCGCGTCCGTTCACATCCAGCTTGGTGAAGAGCTGGCTGGCGTACCAGCGGACGGTGTTGACCGAAAGGGCCAGTTCGGCGCCGATGGCCTGGTTGGAAAGCCCGGCGGCCATCAGACGGAGGATCTGCAGCTCACGGGGATGCAGTGGCTCAACCACAGGAACCGGGCTTCGGCCGTGAGCATCAACCGCACGAATGCCGGATGCGGGATGTGGATCGGACCGGGGCGACGGACGGAAGGCATCCAGCAACTGCGCGATGTAGCTGCTCCGCCTTCCGCCATCCTTCAATCGGCCCAGGAGTGCAGCGACTGGCGGGCCACCTGCGACAAACACGCCTACATACCCCCCGGCTTCGCCGAGCGCAAGCGCTTCGCCAAGCACGGCCCCGGCCTCCTCGCGGCGCCCCAGTTCGGCAAGGGCGCGTGACCGCCAGACGAGGGCGGTCAGGAGGCGTTCGATGCGCCCGGCAGCGCGGAACTGGTCGGCCAGGCGTTCGAACAATCGCGCGGCGCCGGCATAGTCGCCGCGGGCAACCAGGAACTGCCCGAGGGTCTGCAGATTATCGAGGTCCGCGCCGGAGGCGAGGCTATCGGCGCTCACCCCGCTCGTCCGCACCCAGTCATTGACGGCGGTCAGGGCGCCGCGCGCCAGGTCCAGCCGGGCCTGCGCCACCTGCACCTCGGCCTGCCCCCAGGGCGAGGCCATCACCGTGACAAGTTGACGCAGCTCGTCAAGGGCCTGCTGGGCCAGCGCGAGCTCACCGCGCTCTTGCTGTAACTCCGCGAACTCAAGCAGCCCGATCGCCAGCGCGTCGGCCTGGCGCCACTCCCGGCAGAGGGCGATTCCGCGGGCGAGCGATGCCGCCGCCGCCTCCAGTTGATTCCAGGCGCGCTGGACGTGGCCGATCCCCAGGTAGGCAAACCCGGTGAAGGGCGTATCCGGCCGGCCGGTCACACGCCTGGCAAAGGCCAGCGCCTGGTTGAAGCGTTCCATTGCCTGGTAGAGTTGTCCCCGATCCTGGTGGAGCACACCCAGGGTGGCGTAGTAGAGCGTCGCCGTATAGATGCTACCCGTCGCCTCGATACTGTCTGCCAGCGGACTCAGCACATCCTCGGCGGCCTGGAGTTCCCCGGCGAGGCGGAGTGCGCTGCTCAGCATCACGGCGGTGCGCACGCGGAGGATGGTATTGGTCGCGGGAAGCCGGGCCAACGCCTGCCGGGCAGCCTGCTGCGCCGCCGCAAACTCGCCCTGGAAGAAGAACAGGTAGGCGCGGTGGGCCGCCACGTGCCCGGCGATCAGCTCGCGCGTCTGGCCATCTGCCACGTTTTCGCCGGCCTCGGCCATGGCGAGATGCTCGGCCGCTTCGCCCAGCCGCCCGGCAAAGGTGAGCGCCCAGGCGAACTGCGAGCATAAGAGCGGACGTTGCCGGAGCAAGGGCGCGGGGAGGGCGCCGAGCCATGCCAGAACAACATCCGCTGACTCCCAGCCAAGGGTCTCCGGAATGAGCGCCTCGAGCAGATCGGCCGCCTGTGCGTGATCCCCGGCGGCCAGGGCATAACGCAGAGCATCGCGTGGAAGCCCATGAGCTGCGCACCAGGTGCTCGCCCGCCGGTACAGCGACGCCAGCAACTCGGGTTCCGCCTCCCGCAGCCGCAGGCGCAGGAACTCGGCGAACAGGTGGTGGTAGCGAAACCAGCGGCGCTGGTGATCGAGGGGGACGAGAAAGAGATTCGCCCGATCAAGATCATTGAGGATCTGCTGGCTGTACGAACTGCGCTCGAATGGCGAACTGAGCGTCGCGACCGCAGCATGGTCGCCGGGCTGTCCGGTCTGCATAACGCTTCCTTCACTGCTCGCGATGCCCAGCACAGCGTCACAGAGCGAGCCGCAGAACTGGTTCAGGATGGAAGTCTGGAGCAGAAATGCCTTGCGATGGGGCGGCTGCCGGCTAAGCACCTCGTCGAGCAGATAGTCAGTGAGGAAGCGGTCGCTGGCGCTGAACGCCGTTACAAAAGCGTGCTGGTCGGCAGTATGCTGCAGCGAGAGGGCTGCGAGCCGCAACCCGGTGATCCAGCCCTCGGTACGCTCCACCAGCGTCGCGATATCCGCCTCGGACAGGGGTGATGCCCGGGTGTGGTTCAGAAACACCGCCGCTTCATCGGCGGAGAAGCGTAGATCCGCTGCTCTGATCTCGGTAAGCTGGCCGCGGGCGCGCAGACGGGCAAGGGCGAGCGGTGGGTCTTCGCGCGTGATGATCACCAGGCGCACCGGCTCGGGCAGATGATCGAGCAGGAGATCCACGCTGCGATGGATCGCAGGGAGCGTGATGACGTGATAGTCGTCCAGGACGAGCAGAAGTGGCGTGTTGAGCGCGACTAGATCGTTGATGATAGCTGTCAGCACCGGCTCGATAGGGAGGGATTGCGGCGCCTGAAGGGCCACCTGGGCCACGCGCCCGACGTCTGGCGCAACAGTTTGTAGGGCAGCGATGACGTAGGCCCAGAAACGCGGCAGGGTGTTGTCGTCCGCATCGAGCGAAAGCCAGGCCGTTTTGAATTGAGCATTGAGCATTGAGCGTTGAGCATGATCCGCTCCGTGTTCGGCGTGCTCTCTCCCTGATCCTCGAGTCTTTATTTTCGTGAGCCACTGCGCGACAAGCGTTGTCTTCCCAAAGCCGGCCGGCGCCGAGATCAGCGTGAGCCGACCACGCAGGCCTGCATCGAGGAGCCTGGTGACCTGTGGGCGCACAATGAGATCCGGGGTGGGCACGGGACACTGGTATCTGGTGGCAAGCAACGATTCTTCTTGCATGGACGCATCGCTTTCCTGGGAAGGGCTGCTAACGTTTTGTCACTCCCTCACTGAGCGCCACAACCGCTTTTTTAGCGCAGCATTTTCCTGGCCATAGTGCTCCTCCGTGGGTGCTGGTGAAACAGTTTACACCAGCTCGGAGAAACGCCGTTCAGCCTGGTCCGGTAGATTGGGTGCAGTCCAGGTGCCATCCAGTAGGCTGATAAACATCCGAGGGATGTTCCGGCGAGGGCGCAACTGTCACGGACCCGCCATCGGGCCGGGGCGAAGGGAAACTCGGTGTTCCTGATTGTACCACTAGAAGAGGGGGCGGGTCACGACTGTCTGCGCCCGGCGGGGCGATGGCAACGTCGCCAGGAGGCCGTATGACCGAGATGTACATTTCGTATCCGGATGGCAAGGTTGCGACCTATGTGGCCACACCGACGAGCGAGGGGCCGTGGCCCGGCGTGGTGGTGTGAGCGTGTTCGGCAGGTGTGAACCCAATCCGTAAGGGGTCTGTAAAGTAAGTTTCGTGGCATTTGCGCCCCCCTCCCAGCCTCCCCCCGTTGGAGGGAGGCGCCGGCCTCCCTCCCCCAGCGGGGGAGGGTTGGAGAGGGGGCGGGGGTTGAGCGAAAGACGTTGTTTACGGACTAACTAAGTTCGACTTTATCCATCTGCGCCGCTCACGCGGCGTAGGCGAGGGCATCAGTCAGGCGAGCGAGTAACGACCTCGGGATTTTGACT
>DAOUDA010000324.1:0-2007 GCA_034431835.1 Chloroflexaceae bacterium
GGCGGGCGCCGGGGGCCCGAAGAGCGTGACACGGCCATCGGCGTGCGCCCCGCCCGCCCCAATCGCCCCGCTCCCGGCGCGCGCCCTGGACCTGCGGTGGCCGCGCGGCCCCGCGGCCCGGTGGAACTGCCGAGTGTGATGACCGTGCGCGAGTTCTCCGAAGCCACCGGCATTGGCGCCTCTGAAATCCTCAAGGCCCTGCTCAAAGGCGGCGTGCTCGCCAACATTAACCAGCAGATCGATTATGAGACGGCTGCATTGATCGCCGCCGATTTCTCGATCGAAACGGTCGAGAAGGTGCCTGAGCAACTGGCAAGTGTGGTCGAGGACGTCAAGGACGTTCTGCTCAAACAAGATCCTCGCGATATGCGCCCGCGGCCCCCGGTTGTGACGATTATGGGCCACGTTGACCACGGAAAAACCAAATTGCTCGACGCCATCCGCTCGTCGCGCGTGGCCGAAGGGGAGGCCGGGGGTATTACCCAGCATATCGGCGCGTATCAGATTGAGATTAACCACCGTAAAATCACCTTCCTGGATACGCCGGGCCATGAAGCCTTTACCGCCATGCGCGCCCGTGGGGCCCAGGTCACCGATATCGTCATCCTGGTGGTGGCCGCCGATGATGGCGTGATGCCCCAGACCCGCGAGGCCATCGCCCACGTCAAGGCGGCCGGCGTACCCATGATCGTGGCGATCAACAAGATCGACCTGCCCACCGCCAATCCCGGGCGGATCAAAGAGCAACTTGCGGCCGCGGACGTGATTGTCGAGGAGTTCGGCGGCGATGTGCCCTGCGTCGAGGTTTCCGCCCGCGCCAAAATCAATATCGACGGCCTGCTGGAGATGATCCTGCTCGTCGCCGATATGCTCGAACTCAAGGCCAACCCCAACGCGCCCGCCGTCGGCACGATTATCGAGGCCGAGCTTGATAAGAGCCGCGGCCCGGTGGCCACGGTGCTGATCCAGAATGGCACCCTGCGCCCCGAAGATAACGTGCTCGTGGGCGGGGTCGCCGGCAAGATCAAGTCCATGTTCAGCGATAGCGGCAAGCGCCTGCGCTTCGCCGAACCGTCTACCCCGGTGGAGATCCTTGGCCTCGAAGGCGTGCCCCAGGCCGGCGACATCCTCCAGGTGATGGACGACCTGGCCGTGGCCCGCGAGATAGCCCTCCAGCGCACCCGCCAGACCCGCATGGAGGCGATAGCGACCACCGCACGCGGCGCCAGCCTCGAGGACCTCTTCAGCAAGGTCCAGCAGGGTCAGGTGAAGGAACTCAACATCATCCTCAAGGCTGACGTGCAGGGGTCAATCGGCGCGATCGAGCACCAGTTCAACCAGTTGAACGAGGCCCAGAGCGAGGTGCAGATCAAGGTCATCCATAAGGGTACCGGGGCGATTACCGAGGGCGATGTCAATCTGGCCGCCGCGTCACAGGCGATTATTATCGGCTTTAACGCCCGGCCCGATCCGGCCGCCCGCCGCGCCGCCGAACAGCAGGGCATTGACATTCGCTTCTACAATATCATCTATCAACTGACCGATGATATTAAGAAGGCCATCACCGGTATGCTCGCGCCGACCTTCAAGGAGGTGGTCGAGGGCTACGCCGAGGTGCGCAATACCTTCCGCCTGCCCACCCGCGAGATCGTCGCCGGTCTGTATGTCAGCGATGGCAAGATCACCCGCACCGGCCAGCGCGTGCGCGTGTTGCGCAATGGCGCGGTGATCCACGATGGCAAGATCAGTAGCCTGAAGCGCTTCAAGGACGATGTGCGCGAGGTTACCGCCGGTTACGAGTGCGGCCTCGTCGTCGAGGGCTTTACCGACGTGCAGGTCGGCGATACCATGGAGTTTTACCGCCAGGAACGGGTCGAGGGCAGTTTCTAGGTCGAATGGGGGAGGGGCTGGGAGGGCTACGCCCTCCCAGAAGGACATCGATAACCTGCTTCTCCGGATACGCTCGAAGTGCAACACGGGAGGGTGGGGGGGGGGGGGGGGGGGGGG
>DAOUDA010000325.1:0-8008 GCA_034431835.1 Chloroflexaceae bacterium
CGGCCCATATTCACATCAGCCGTCCATGCAATGCGTACCCACCGCCCGATGAAAACCGGCCCGCGTCCGGCCGCCGCGTGCTGCGGCCCTATCGGCTATCGGCTAGCGGATGTTCACGTTAGGAAACCAGAAATGCCAATGCCAGGTTTCGTGGGAGATGGTATGAGACCCCTCAAGCTCTTTGTGCTCGAACTGAACTTTACCGGCGGGGCGCGACGCGGTTACTATCTGCTGAAAGAACTGGCGCGCGGCTTCCCGATCGACCTCTACCTGATGCAGCGCACCCCGTTGACCGCCGAACAACTGGCGGAAGTTCAAACCTATGCCCGGACGATCCACCAGATCCCGCGCCGCGATACGACCCTGCGTGATCAACTGGCGATTGCCCGGCGCGCCCTGACCCGCGGGCTGTCATACCATGCGGCCATGGCCGAACACTCCTTTGCCGCTACCCCCCAACTTCGAGCCCTGCGCCCGAAGCCGGGCGACTGGGTGGTGGCCGCGTTGAGCCTGTGGACGGCGCCGATCCTTGAGGCCCCGGGGCCGCGCTGGGTACTCGACCAGTGGGACGCCGACGTGCACTACTGGGACGTGCACGCCCGACAGTTCAGCAACCCGCTGCTGCGCCTGGTGGCGCGGGCCAATCGCAACCAGACCTACCGCTTCTGCCGCCGGGTCTATCCCCGCTTCGGGCGCATCCTCTCGGTGTGCGAAGAGGACCGCCAGCTCACGCTGGAGGTCAGCCCGACCGCGAAGGTTGATGTGCTCATGAACGGCCTGGATTGCGAGTATTTCACCCCCGATTGGTCGCTTGATCCCGGGCGAACGATCCTCTTCACCGGCACCTCCGATGTACGCAATCTGAAGGCCCTGCGCTTCTTTATGCACCAGGTATACCCGCGCGTGCGGAGCGCCGTTCCCGACGTGCGCTTTATTCTGGGCGGGGCCTTCAATGAAGAGACCCGCCAGGAGTTCGCCAACGTTCCCGGGGTCGAGTTTACCGGGCGCGTCCCGGACATCCGTCCGGTGTACCACCAGAGCGCCATTTTCATCAGCCCCTACGAGGATGCATCGGGAACCAAGATGAAGGTTTCCGAGGCCCTGGCGATGGGGCGCTGCCTGGTATCGCTGCCCGCGGGTATTCGCGGGTTGCCGCTGCGCCACGAAGAGAACGTCCTGCTGGCGCACAACGCCGAAGAGATGGCCCACCAGACCATCCGCGCCCTGAACGACCCGGCGCTGGTACGGCGGATCGGCGCCAACGGGCGCGCGTTCGCCGAACAAAACCTCGACTGGGAGCGGGTGCTCGGCCCCCGCCTGCGCGACATCGTCGCCGAGGTTGGCCAGGTCGGCGCCATCACCAGCAGCAGCGAGGCGCGTCTGGTGCATCAGGCTTCCTGAAACGCGCCAGGCAAGGTTGATGCAACTGTCAGCGGCATATCTATACCTGTCAGGTGCAGTAACGCGGCGCGTCAACACACAGGTTTTCACCGCAATTGCCACACCTGACAGGTTTTGCTCGTCCCGGCGCCAGGCGCCCCCGCGCCTGCGCCACACACTACCGGGCGCCATAGACCTTCCTGGCAGAGCTGCACCCTCCTGGACCCTCCCCTGATGGGAGGGTTCTTATATTCCAGGTAAACCCCTGGGTACGAATGCCCTGGCATACGGCGCGTGGATCAGGTACACTCTACAGAGGGGTTGTGAAGGGCCTCACCCTTCGCAACCCTTCTGTTGGGCACAGGTGCGAGCAACTCGGGTATTGCCTTTGTGCGGCCCTTCCAGTTTCACGCAGCGTTCCCATTATGTTCGAGAAACGCTCTAGAGCCTATGGAACCTCTCAAGCGCATCGCACATCACAACCCACTCGGTCGCACAACGCCAGCGGGCCAGGAAGAGGTGGCCAATCGGCAACCAGCGCCGCGGTTCTGGCGCGGCTGGTTGGCGCGCTGGCTGGCCTTGCTGGCGCTCATGGCTTGTATTGTTATGGTAACTTCAGGCTGGTGGCTTCCGGCAATCGGTCACTGGCTGGCGCGTCCTACCCAGGTGGCGCCGGTTGACGCCATTGTGGTGCTGGGCGGACGCTACCCGTACCGCGATCAGCATGCGATTGATCTGTACCACCAGGGCATGGGGCAGGAGATCTGGCGCACCGGCCCGGTGGAACTCCCGGCCGGACGGCTCGTCCAGCGGGCGCGGCAACTGGCGCGGGAGCAGGGTGTTCCAGAGGCGGCGTACTTCGTGCTGGAGTCGTACAGCACGTGGGACGACGGCCAGCAAATCGCGGCCCTGGCCCATGAACGGCAGACCCGGAGTGTGCTGATCGTGACCGACTGGGCCCATAGCCGGCGGGCGCTGTGCGTGATCGGGCAGCATCTGGCGGGCAGCCAGGTGACGGTGCTCTACGACTACCCGCGCGACCTCGCCATCCATCCCGACAACTGGTGGCGCGACGGGTATGGACGGGAAGCGGTGCTCACCGAGCTGGGCAAAATGGGCTTTTACGCGCTGCGCTATGGAACGTTGCCGTTTGGATGCTAGCGACGCGCAGCGCTCTATCACACGGCCGTGATGCTCACCCACCCCCATCCCTCTCCCTCTCCACTGGTTGGAGGGAAGGGGGAAACCAGGTTTCCCCCTTTCCCTGCCTGTCTGTGAACAGACGGTAGCACAATCCTACCTGTGCGTTGAAGGTTACCGCGGAGGACGCAGGGGGGGCGCAGAGGCCGGGTTTTTTTCAACCCTCCGCGCTCCTCTGCGGTATCTCTGTACAAGGGGCACGTGAACCCCATCCCGGCGCGACGACCCTTTGCGCGACACCCCGATTGGCGGTACAATCGAGCCATCCGGAGAGAATCACGCCTGCCCAGGCGGCAGGACCGGCCCAGGAGGAAGCGCCCATGCGCGTGGTGGCAATGATTATGGCCGGCGGCGAGGGCACCCGGCTGAGCGTGCTCTCGGAGAAGCGCGCCAAGCCATCGGTGCCGTTCGCAGGGAAGTACCGGATCATTGACTTTACGCTATCGAATTGCGTGAATTCGGGCATTTTCGATGTCGGGGTGCTGACCCAGTACCGGCCCCACTCCCTGAACGATCACATCGGCATCGGCAAGCCCTGGGATCTCGACCGTACCCGGGGGGGCGTGCGGCTGTTGCAACCCTACCAGGGCCGCAGCGATCAGTCATGGTACCGCGGCACTGCCGACGCGATCTACCAGAACCTCAATTTTATCCAGGAGCGCCGCGCCGATCTGGTGCTGATCCTTTCGGGCGATCATATTTATAAGATGGATTACAACACCATCATTGACACCCACCGGCGCCACCGGGCCGACCTGACGGTGGGCGTGATGGAAGTGCCGCTGGAGGAGACCCATCGCTTCGGGATCATGACCACCAATGAAGAGGAGCGGATCATCGAGTTCACCGAAAAGCCCAGGGATCGCGACAAGGGCACCCTGGCCTCGATGGGGATCTACGTCTTCAACACCGAGGTGCTTGTCCGGCGGCTGTCGGAGGGCAGCCAGGAGCGGCCACGGATCGACTTCGGCAAGCACGTGATCCCGGCGATGGTCGCCGAGGATCGCGTCTATGCCCATCGTTTCAGCGGCTACTGGGTTGACGTGGGCACGATCCAGTCGTACTGGGAAACCAGTATGCAACTGCTCGATCCCCAGCTTGACTTCGACCTGTTCGACCCGAACTGGCGCATCCGCACCCGCAGCGAGGAACGCCCATCGGCCAAGATCGGGCCGCAGGCGCGGGTGTCGCGGGCGATCATCTGCAACGGCTGCACCATTCGCGGCACGGTCGAGCGCTCGGTGCTCTCGCCGGGCGTGTACGTCTCGCCGGGGGCGATTGTGCGCGATAGCGTGGTTATGAACGACACCTGGATCGGCCCGGGTGCGGTGCTCGACCGGATGATCGTGGACAAACAGGTGGTCATCGGCGCCGGGGCGCACCTCGGCGTCGGCGAAGACCTGACGGCGCCGAACAAGGCTGAGCCGGATAAACTCAACACCGGGATTTCGGTGATCGGCAAATCGGCCCACATTCCCCCGGGCACGATCATCGGCCGGAACGTGGTGATCAACGCCGATCGCGACGCGGAAGATTTTCCGGGCCGCGAGATCCCGTCGGGAGAGACGCTGTAATGCTTACGCGGCGGCGGTACGGCGCGGCCCGCCGCGCTCCCGTCGGCGCCCCTGAAAGCTATGCTCCGCACCCTGACCCTGATCCTGGCGGGCGGCGACTCGCCCGCCCTCTCCGTCCTCACCGCTGAACGCACCGAGGCGGCGGTTCCGTTTGCCGGTAAGTTCCGGATCATCGATTTTCCCCTTTCCAACTGCGTCAACTCGGGGCTCTACAACGTCGCGGTGCTCACCCAGTACAAGCCCCGCTCGCTCCACGCCCACCTGGGAGTCGGCCGCCCCTGGGACCTCGACCGGGCGCAGGGCGGCCTGCGGGTGTTGCATCCATCCCCCACCCCCGATGGCGGAGGCTGGCAGCGAGGCACCGCCGACGCGGTGCGCTACAACCTTGATCTAATCGAAGACCAGCCGGTTGATGCCGTGCTTCTGCTCGCCGGGGATCACATCTATAAGATGAACTACACTCCGCTGCTCGAACTGCACGCCGAGCGCAATGCGGATATGACCCTGGCCGTGCACAGCGTCAGCCCGCACGACACCCATCGCTTCGGGATCGTGACCGTCGGCAGCGATGGCCGGGTGGACCGCTTCGAGGAAAAACCGCGCCGCCCCCTTTCCAACCTGGCCTCGATGGGCATCTACGTCTTTCGCAAGCAGTTCCTGATCGACATCCTCTCCGGCGCCGAGCACGATTTCGGTCGCCATCTCTTGCCGCGGATCATTCCCAACTCGCGGACCTTCGCCTTCAATTTTCAGGGCTACTGGGCCGATGTGGGCACGGTGCAGGCCTACTACGAGGCCAACCTGGCCCTGCTGGTCGAGACGCCCGCGCTCGACCTTTACGACCCGGAGTGGGTCATCCACACGACCAGCGCGGATCTGCCCGGCGTGGAGGTTGGCGAGCACGCCCGGGTGGAGAACTGTCTGCTGAGCGACGGCTGTCGCGTTTACGGCACGGTGACGCACTCGGTGCTCTCACCGGGGGTGTACGTCTCGCCAGGGGCGGTGATCCGTGATTCGATCGTGCTTGGCGATGCCTGGATCGGCCCGGAGGCGGTCGTGGATCGCTGCATCATTGACGAGGGGGTGCGGATCGGCGGCGGGGCCGTGGTGGGCGAAGGGGACATTGCCACGCCCAACCTGGCGGCCCCCGACCGTCTGAACACCGGGCTGACGCTGGTGGGCACACGCGCGCAGGTGCCCGAGGGCGTGACGGTGGGGCGCAATGTGGCCATTCGCCCGCGCACCCCTGAGCAGGCCTTCCCGAAGAGCGGCGTGGTGCCGAGCGGGGCTACGGTGTGACCATGCGTCATGACCATTCCTGAGGTAAACGTTGACCCGGCGCTGAAGAGCCGCCTCATCGCCGGGCACCCCTGGATCTACCGCAACCACGTTCGCGAAGGCCAGCGGCTGGCTTCGGGCCAGTGGGTGCGGGTGCGCTGCGGGAGCTTCAGTGGCTACGGTCTCTGGGACGCGCACGGCGCGATCGCCGTGCGCCTCTTCAGCCGGAGCGGCCCGCCCGACGCGCAGTGGATCGCCGAACGGGTCTGGGAAGCATGGGAAGGTCGCGCCGCCATCCGTGAGACGACGACAACCGCCTACCGCTGGATCTACGGCGAAGGCGACGGTCTCCCCGGCCTGGTGGTGGATCGCTACGGCGACTACGCCGTGCTCCAGACCTACGCCGAGAGCGTGCGGGTCGTGGCGCCGGCGGTAGCATCGGCCCTGCGGACCTGTGACCCGAGCCTGCGCGGGGTTGGGCTGCGCGAACGCCCATCCGCCGACACCCCCGCCGAGGAGCGGGATGCCGGCGACGAGGAAACGCCCGTCGCCCTGCGGATGCTGTGGGGGGAGGCGCCCCCACGCGACCTGGTGGTGCAGGAGCACGGGCTGTATTTTTACGCCGATCTCTACCGGGGCCAGAAAACCGGCCTGTTCCTCGACCACCGCGAGAACCGGCGCGCGGTGGAAGGATTGGCGCGCGGGCGCAGCGTGCTGAACTGCTTCGCCTACACGGGGGCCTTTTCGCTCTACGCCCTGCGGGGCCAGGCGGCGAGCGTAATCAGCGTTGATGTGGGGAAGGGTCTTGCCGAGGCCACGGCGGCAAACCTGTCCCTGAACCGTCTTGACGCCAGCCGCCACCAGTTCATCACCGAAGACTGTTTCGCGCTCCTCGACACTTACGCCAAGGCCGGGCGGCGCTTCCAGGCGGTCATTCTCGATCCGCCCAGTTTTGCGCGCCAGAAACGGAGCCTGCACGGGGCCATGCGGGCCTATGTGCGCCTCAACAGCCTGGCCCTGCGCTGCCTGGAGCCTGGCGGTTTGCTCATCTCCGCCAGTTGCACCAGCCAGGTGGGGCCGGAGCAGTTTCGCGCGCTGCTCGCCGACGCGGGGGTGCAGGCCCAGACGCGGGTGCAAATCGTGCACGAGGCGGGCCAACCGGCCGACCACCCCGTGCCGGCGGGGTTCCCCGAGGGACGCTACCTGAAGTTCGTGGTGGCCCGGGCGCTGACGCAGGGATGAGCGGAGAGAGGTGTTGGGGGGCGAAACCCGCCGGACCCTTCCCTCCTGGCGGAGAGCCGGGACATTCCTGCTATAATCTTCTCAACATGCACGTATTGCATATCGCCTGGGAATACCCTCCTCACATCGTTGGCGGCCTGGGTCGCCACGTCGCCGAACTGCTCCCGGCCCTGGCCAGTCAGGGAGTGCGCCCGGCCGTGGTTACGCCACGCCTGCGGGATGGGCCGGAGCCCGAACTGAGCGATGGCGTCGCCGTGCGGCGCGTGCCCGCGCCACCCATCCCCGACGCCGATTACCCTACCTTCGTCGCGCGCGTCAGCGACGATCTGGTGCGAGCGGCCAATGAGTTGCAGGACACCTACGGGCGCTTTGATCTCGTCCACGCCCATGACTGGCTGGCGACCGAGGCGAGTGTGCGGCTCAAGTACCAGTGGCACGTGCCGCTGATCGCCACGATTCATGCCACGGAACGCGGGCGCGGGCGTGGAGGGCTGCACAGCGACGCCGCTCGTCGCATCAACGACCTGGAATGGCGCCTGACCTACGAAGCCTGGCGGGTGATCGTCTGCTCGCACTTTATGGCCGGCCAGATCCACGAGTATTTCCAGACGCCCCTCGACAAGATCGACGTGGTGCCCAACGGCGTGTACATCAGCGGCTCGCCGTTCCGCGACGCCGACCACTGGTTGAGCTTCCGCCGGCGCTACGTTGCCGACGACGAGCGCATGGTGTTCCACGTGGGGCGCATCGTGTACGAGAAGGGTTTACACGTGCTGCTCAACGCCTGGCCGGCGGTCATCGCCCGGGTGCGGGCGCGCCTGGTGATCGCCGGCACCGGTGGCTACCTCGAGCCGCTGAAGGCCCAGGCCGCGGCGCTGGGGATCAGCGATACGGTCACCTTTGTGGGCTTTGTTTCCGATGAGGAACGGGATCAACTCTATCACGCCGCCGATCTGGCGATCTTTCCCTCACTGTACGAGCCGTTCGGCATCGTGGCCCTGGAGGCCCTGGCCAACGGCTGCCCGCTGATCGTGAGCGACGCCGGGGGGCTGGCCGAGGTGGTACAGAACGGCATCACCGGCCTGGTGGTGCGCGCCGACGATCCCGGGGAACTGGCCGACGCGATCACCGCGGCTCTCAGCCGCCCCGACATTGCCCGCGCCCGCGCCGCCGCCGCGCTGCGCGAGATCCGCGAGTACTACACCTGGCCGCGCATCGCCGCCGCCACTGCCCAGGTCTACACGCGGGTGCTCGAGGCGTGGCGCGAGAGCGAGTGGGGGCAGGAAGCCAGCCGGGAGTAGCTTCTGGCAGGGAGGGTCTGGGAGGGCTGCGCC
>DAOUDA010000326.1:0-11495 GCA_034431835.1 Chloroflexaceae bacterium
GCGGCGGCGGAGCGGGCGGAGCGGGCCCGGACGCTGGCCGAGCGCCGGGAGGCGGTGGCGGATGTGCTCGCCGCGTTCCGTGAGACGCGCGCGGTGGCAGTGGCGGCGGAGCGAGCGCGACGCCAGGCCGAGGTCGCCTTGCGGCGCGAGTTGGTGGCGGGCCAGATAGCCGTTCGTGAACGCGACGACGGGCCAAAGCCGCCTGTGCCGGCGTCTCCCGCTGCGACGCGCAGTTCCACCGGGTTTGCCAGCGTTGGTGAACATAAGAATGGGAACGCAGGAGCGCCCGTGTCCAGAACCGGCGCCTCTGCGCTCCCTGATCTCGGCTATGCCGGCCTTGTGGCCTATGCGCAGATGACCCGGGTGGCGATCCTGCGCGAACTGGAACGCGGCGAGCCTGGTGGTGAGGCGCTACAGCGCGAGCTTGAGGCGTACCTCGAAAGCCTGCGGAGCAATCTGCAACCCCTGCTCGACGAAGTTGCCGCGCTTTCCTCACTGGATGGACCGCAGAAGACGCAACTCCTCGAAACGGTCGAGGGGGTGCGCCGGAGTGTCGAGACGCTCAGCAGCGACCTGGGAGCCTTGCCCTGGCCCACGACGCCCGAACAGCAAAAGACGTTCGCTGCAACGATAGCCCGGCTGTACGACCGGATCAAACCATTGCATGAACAATTGGAGAGCGCCGCGGCACGCCTGCATCCCGCCCAGACACGTTCGCGCCCCAATCAGCGCGGACGCTCGCAGAGCAAGACGCGCCCCGCGCCAACACAGGAGACGGGTCCTCACGCTTCTACCGGTTCTTGAACAGGCGATTCTGGGAAGGCCAGGCCATCCCGGGAAAACGCTGATGGGGAGTCTGGAGGGGCTGCACCTGTAGCGTTTCTCGAAAAAGTTGATCCGCAACAATGGTGGCACGAGCGCCGTGAGCCGCACGGCTCAGTGTCCACGGTGGATCAAGCATTCCGGTCAGTACTCTGGGGGAACCACGGGAGGGCCGGCGCCCCTCCGAACCTCCCTCCCTGAAGCGTCGTTGTAGCACCAAGGAGCAAACTGATGACCCTGGCGGCACGTACCGTGGTGGAACCAGGCCGCGCTACCCTGGCCCTGCGCCCCAGCACCACCTTCATCGCGACGGGGGCGCTCCAGGAGGTGGCCGCGCGCGCGCTGGGCTACCTTCAGGCCGGGTTCCCGGTGCATTTTCGCGGCCCCGCCGGAACCGGTAAGACAACCCTGGCCATGCACGTGGCCTCCCAGCTTGGCCGGCCGGTCATGCTACTTGTCGGCGATGAAGAGTTCTCGGCCTCCGACCTGGTCGGCGGGAGGCATGGCTACCGCTACCGCCGCGTGGTTGATCGCTTCATCCACTCCGTCGTCAAGTACGAGGAAGATGCCGTCCAACGCTGGGTGGACAGCCGTCTCACCACCGCCTGCCGCGAAGGCTTTACCCTGATTTACGACGAGTTCACCCGTTCGCGCCCGGAGGCCAACAACGTGTTGCTGACCGTGTTGGAGGAGCGGATGCTTGTGCTGCCTACCAGCGGAAGCAGCGAGGTCTATATCAAGGTTCACCCTGATTTCCGGGCCATTTTTACCAGTAATCCGCAAGAGTATGCCGGGGTGCATGCTACCCAGGACGCCCTGGCCGACCGCCTGATTACGATTGACCTTGATTTCTACGACCAGCGCACCGAGGCGGCCATTCTCGCCGCTTCGACGGGCGTTGATCCCAAAGACGCGGCGCGGATCGCCGCCCTGGTTCACGCCTACCGCGTGAGCGGCGCCTATACCCAGACGCCGACGATGCGCGCGGGCATGATGATTGCCCGCATCAGCGCCCTGCAAGATCTGCGCGTCAGCGCCGACGATCCGCGTTTTGTGGCCCTGTGCCTCGACGTGCTCGAATCGAAGCGCGTCTTCAATCCTCGCGATCAGGATCAGCGCCACCGGCACCGCGAGCTGCTGCGCAACCTGATCCGTGAACATTGCCCGGGGAGGAGCTGATGGACCGCCCTCGCATTCGTCCAGGCATCCCGCCAGCCCAGCTTATCCGCGGGCGACCGGCGGCCAGAACCACCGCAGCAATCGCCGCCGAGCGCCTGGCGCTCGAACGCGAGCGGGCGCGTCTGGAGCGCGAACTGGCCGTCTGGCGACGCAACCAGGCCCGTGCCGAGGCCCGTCTGCGCGAGGTGACGCAGCGCCTGACCACCCTGGAAGCGCGGGGCGATCATGCCGCACCCGACCCTACCGAGGCGCGCCCGCGGGCCGGCGTGCCATCGGGGCCGTGGAACAGCATCGTGGTGGAGTACTGAGGTGACAATAGCCGGTAGCCGATAGCCAGTAACTTGCGGCCGGTATTTTCATTGGCAGTCTGCGCCTTGCGAATGTGCGTCTGATGCCAATTCCCGGTGAATACCGTGCATGCATCATTACCGGCTCTCGCTGGAACGCCATGTCCAGCAATCCAAAATCCGCAATCCGAAATGGTGCGAACTATGCGTGACGATCAACATCGGCGCCGAACCGAGGGCGCCTTTACGGTCGGGTTGGGCGGCATCTTCAAGAACCTGGGCGACATGCTCAGTCTGCTCGCCGAAATCGCCGAGCGCGAAGACGTACTGATCGAACGTAGCGGCGAAGTGCGTGGCGAACGCGTTCGCGCCGTCTACGGCTTCAACATTCGCACCGGTCTCAACGGTGATCTGCGCGTGGAGCGTTTCGGCAACCTGCGCTCCACCGCCGCCGGGCCGGCCGTCACGCCGGTGCGCGAGCCGCTAGTGGACGTCTTCGATGAGGGCGAAACGATCGTCGTCATTGCCGAGTTGCCAGGGGTAGAGGAATCCGAGGTGCGGGTCGAGGTGCACGGCGACGTGCTCAGCCTGGAAACGACCGGCGAGCGGCGCTATGCCCGTGAAATCTTGCTGCCCGCCCCCGTCTTGCCTGACGCCCTTCAGCAAACCTATCGCAACGGGATTCTCGAGCTGCGGCTGACCAGACAACCCTGAAGCCCGAACGGCCAGTGAATGGGAACGAGCGGGCTTTGCATAACCCCGACACGGAGCCAGCAATGACCGCGATCGGCAGTTATCTCTACGGGATCATTCCCTGCGGCGAGGTGCGCAGCTTTGACGTACAGGGCATCCACGAACAGGGGCGCGAGGTGTACACCATACCCTATCGGGATCTGGCAGCGGTGGTGAGCGACTCGCCCCGGGAAGACTATGACGGCACCCGCCGCCATATGCTCGCTCACACGCGCGTGCTCGAAGCCTTGATGCGCGAGTACAGCGTTCTGCCCATCCGTTTTGGCGTCGTCGCCCCGGATGTGGATACCGTCCGCGAGCAACTGCTGGCGCGCCATTATGACCACCTGCGCGTCCAGCTCGATGGCCTGTGCAACCGCATCGAACTGGGTCTGAAGGTGTTCTGGACCGCCGAGGACATACTGCGCCGCATTGCTGACGAAACTCCGGCGATCAAGGCGTTGCGCGACTCGCTCAGCGGGCGGTCGTTCGAGAGCACCTACTACGACCGCATTCGTCTGGGCGAGATGGTCGAGCAGGCCCTTAACGCTCGCCGCGACCACGACGCGGAGATGTTCCTCTCCGCGTTGCGACCGCTGGCCGTCGCGACCGTCACCCTTCCCGTTCGCGCCGACCGCATGGTGCTCAATGCCGCCTTTCTGGTCGAACGCGAGCGCGAGGCCGAGTTTGACGAAGTGGTGCGATGGTTGGGCGAGCGCTTTGAAGGCCAGTTCATGTTCAAGTATGTCGGCCCCGTGCCGCCGTACAACTTCGTTTCGATCACCATCCAGTGGCAGTAACGTCTGGAGCATCCTATGGGTCCGCTGGGTTCACTGCTCGCCTTTCCGCTGACCGGGCCGCTGCGCGGCCTCCTCTGGGTTGCCGAGCAACTGCATGAGCAGGCCCGGCGCGAGTTGTACGATCCCGAACGGATACGCCGGCAACTCACCGAGCTGGAGCTCCAACTCGACCTGGGCCAGATCAGTGAGGAAGAGTACGAGGCCGCCGAGACCGCCTTGCTCGAGCAGTTGCGCCATCTGCGAGAGCAGATGTGATAGAGACCGGAGTCGTCCATGCCTGGAAATCTGAACCCCGCCACGATCGTGAACGTCGCCCGTGAGCAGATCGCCGCGCTCACGGGCATGCCCGTTGACACCGTGTCGCGCGTCCTGCGCGACGGCAACGGCTGGATGCTCGATCTGGAACTCCTTGAAATGAAACGCATCCCCGACAGCAACGATGTCCTGGCAACTTACCAGGTGCATCTGGACGCCGACGGGAACCTGATGAGCTTTTCGCGGACCAACCGCTACTACCGCGGCCAGGTCAAGCAGTAGAAGGTATGGTTCCATGGCCAACTACACCCTCCAGCACGCCACCCAGTCCACCAATCTGGCCGACATTCTCGAGCGGGTCCTTGACAAGGGCATCGTTGTCGCCGGAGACATTTCGATTTCTCTGGTCGGCGTCGAACTGCTGAGCATCAAGGTGCGCCTGTTGATCGCCTCGGTGGACAAGGCTGCCGAGATGGGGATCAACTGGTGGGAGAGCGATCCCTTGCTCTCCACCCGCGCCCGCGAATTGGAGGCCGAGAACCGGCTGCTGCACGAACGTCTGGCTCGACTCGAAGAACGCCTCGAGGCGCGAGCCTAGCATTTTGGATTTTGGATTTCGGATTGTGGTGCATGCGGCCAGAAACCCGCCTCCCAGCCTTTTCGTGTAACTTGCCGGGTGCGCCAGATCGCGTTTCTGGAAAAGAACGTTGATCCGCAACGATGGCGGCGCAGGCGTAGCGAGCCGCGCGGCTCGGCGCTCTCAGCGGATCAAGCATTCCGGTCAGTGCTCTCGTTTGCCCGCGCCTCTGCCGGAGGAAAGATTTGCGATGGAGCCTTCTGCTTCGATGGTCGAACTTCGCGTCGCCGAGGCCCCGGCGAAGGATGTCGGGCGGGGGCTGATCCGCATGGACCCGCAGGCGATCGCCCGGTTGGGCGCCTCCATTGGCGATGTGGTGCGCATCAGTGGTACGCGCGCCACCCTGGGCCGGCTCATGCCCACCTACACCGAACAGCGCGGGCAGGGCCTGGCCCAGATGGACGGGATCATGCGCGCCAATGCCGGGGTCGCGCTCGGTGAGCGGGTGCGGATCGAGCCAGTCGTCGTGGCGCCGGCGCGCCGTCTGACCCTCGTGGCCGAAGGCGGCCCGCTGCCGGGCGGGCTGGCCCCGCAACTGGTGCGTCTGCTCGACGGGTTGCCGGTGCTCGCCGGCGACCGGGTGCGGGTCACTCTGCTCGGATCACGTGCCCAGAACTTTACAGTCGCCGAAACGCAGCCTTCCGGCGCGGTGCTGATCGGCGCCGGAACGGAGATCGCCCTGGGCGGCGAACGCTCCACCACCGCTCCGGGCACGATCACTTACGAAGACATCGGCGGCCTGGGCCGCGAATTGCGCCGCATCCGCGAGATGATCGAACTGCCCCTGCGCCACCCCGAGGTCTTTGATCGCCTGGGCATCGATCCGCCGAAAGGGGTGCTGCTCCACGGGCCGCCCGGTTGCGGCAAAACGCTGATCGCCCGCGCCGTCGCTGCTGAGACCAGCGCTCATTTCATTCACATCAACGGCCCGGAGATCATTGACCGCTATTATGGCGCCTCCGAGTCCAATCTGCGCAATGCCTTTGAAGAGGCTCGCCGCCGCGCCCCGGCCATTATTTTCATTGACGAGATTGACGCCATCGCCCCCCGCCGCGAAGATATGGGCGGCGACCGCCAGATCGAGCGCCGCGTCGTGGCCCAGCTCCTGACCCTGATGGACGGTCTCGAGTCGCGTGGCAACGTGATCGTCATCGGGGCCACCAATCTCCCCAATATGCTCGATCCGGCCCTGCGGCGCCCCGGTCGCTTCGACCGCGAGATCAGCATCAGCGTTCCCGACGCCGCCGCGCGCCACGAGATCCTCGAGATCCACACCCGTGGCATGCCCCTGGCCGATGACGTTGATCTGCGCGCCCTTGCCGCGCGAACCCACGGCTACGTCGGGGCCGATCTTGCCGCCCTCTGCCGCGAGGCCGCGATGAGCGCCCTGCGCCGGGCCATGCCCGAACTTGACCGCGGCGCCTCGACCGTCGCCTTGCAAGACTTGCAGGTGACCGCCCCTGACTTCACCAGCGCCCTGACGGAGATCGTCCCTTCCGCCGGGCGCGAGTTGTTCGCCGAGCGGCCCGCGGTCAGTTGGGAGGATGTGGGCGGGCTGGAGACGGTGCGGCGGGCCCTCACCGAAGCGGTTGTCTGGCCCTTGCACCACGGCGCGTTGCTGGAACGGGCCGGCATCCGGCCCCCGCGCGGCATTCTGCTCCACGGCCCGCCGGGGACCGGCAAGACGCTGGTGGCCGCGGCCCTGGCCCGCGCCAGCGAAGCCAACTTCATTCCCGTCAAGGGCCCGCAACTGTTGAGCATGTGGGTCGGCGAGTCGGAGCGGGCGCTGCGCAAACTCTTTCACACCGCGCGCCAGGCCGCTCCATGTCTGATCTTCTTCGACGAACTCGACGCCCTGGCCCCGCCTCGCGGCGGCGACGCCAGCCAGGTGGCCGAACGCCTGGTCGGTCAGTTGCTCACCGAACTCGATGGCATCGAGGAGTTGCGCGGCGTGCTCGTGCTGGCCGCCACCAATCGCCTTGACCGGATCGATCCGGCCCTGCTGCGCCCCGGACGTTTCGAGCTTGTCGTTGAACTGCCGCTGCCCGATGAGCCGGCTCGCGCGGCCATCCTGGCCGTACACACCAGGAGCATGCCCCTCGCTCCCGGCGTGAACCTGGCGGCCCTGGCTTCCGCCACCGCCGGGGCCAGCGGCGCCGACCTGGCCGGTCTCTGCCGGCGCGCGGCCCTGGCGGCGGTGCGCGAGCGTCTGGCCGCCGGTGACACCGATCCGGGCCGGCTCCAGGTTGAACAGCGCCACTTCCTGGCCGCCCTTGGCGAACGCTGAGGCGATGGTGCTGCCGATCAGGGGCATGGGCACACCTGCTTTCCCTCTGGTCCTCTCAGCCTGGAGGAGCGCGCCTTCCCGGATCTTCCTGGCAGGCAGGGGTGCAGGGGAAGCCCGGTTTCCCCACCGTTCTCACCATCGGCCATGTTTCGTAATCACCATGGCTCTGGCATACGGAGAAAACATATGCCTGCAACCGAACCAACCGATCCCGTCACCCCGCAAGCCGGCTACTACGTCTACGGCATCACCGACGGCGCGCCGGAGGACCTGGCCCCCGGCGTGGGACCGGGCGCGCCGGTGGAACTGCTGATCGCCGGGGATCTGGCGGCGATTGTCAGCCCCGTGTCCCTGGCCGCCTTCACGCCGGAGAACGTGCGCGCCCGCCAGGATGATCTGGCCTGGATCGAGGCCCAGGTGCGCGCCCATCAAGCGGTGCTCGCCAGGGCCTCGCGCCAGGCCACGGTGGCGCCCCTGCGCTTCGGAACCGTGTTCAGCGACGCGGCGGGCGTGCGCGCCATGGTGCTCGATCAGGCGCCCCGTTTCCGCGAGGCCCTGACGCGCCTGGCCGGACGGCAGGAATGGGGGCTGAAGATGAGCCTGGATGAGGCGCGCCTGGCCGCGCAGATCGCCGCAACCAGCGCCCGCATCCAGGACATTGACGCCCGCCTGCGGGGCCTGTCCTCGGGCGCCGCCTACCTGCTGGCAAAGCAACGCGAGCAGATCTTGCGCGAAGAAGTGGCCCGCGCCATCGAGACGTGCGTGCGTGAAGCCCACACGCGCCTTGTCGCCGAAGCCGTCGCGACGGTGATCGACAATGCGGCGCCCACGCACGCGCCGGACGGCGCGGAACCGGTGTTCAGGTGCGCCTATCTGGTCGAGGCGGCTAACGTCGCAACCTTTCTGGCGACCCTGGATAGTCTTGCCGCGACCCATCCCGCCTTCACGTTTACCTTGAGCGGACCATGGCCGGCGTACAGCTTCGTGAACGCGCTTGTAGAGGAACACACTCATGCCTGAGAGTCTGGTCGCCGAACGCGAGGTGACCCTGCTTGACCTCCTCGACCGCATTCTCGACAAGGGGGTCATCATCAGTGGCGATATCACCATCTCGGTCGCCAACGTCGATCTGATCTACCTGGGCCTGCGTTTGCTCCTGACCTCGGTGGATAAGCTTCCAGCCTCTCGCATTGGGCAGGGGGGTGGGGAAACCTGGTTTCCCCACGCTCCTCCAACCATTTGCCAGTCGTCTGAAGATCGTCTCTAACTCTATGCTCTACCTGTACGCCATCATCAACCGCCCCACCGGGCCGCTGCCACCGATCAGCGGGCTTGGCGAGCAGCCGGTGCGGTGCGGCGCATGGGGGGACATCGCGGCGATCTACAGTCACTGCGAAGGCCCCGCTCCGCGCCCCGAAGCGGCGCAGCTCTGGCGGCACGAGGAGGTGGTGGAACGTCTGCTCGATGGTCGCGGCGTGCTGCCGGTGCGCTTCGGGACCCTGCTGCCCGACCAGGCGGCGCTGATGGCGCTCCTGCGCGAGCGCCACGACCGCTTCGTGGCCGGACTGGCCAGGGTGGCCGGCCGGGTGGAGGTAAGCGTGCGCGCCCTGTGGTCGGCGGCGGCGCCCCTGCCGGCGCCGCGTCCGGCGGAGGCGGAGAACGGGCGCGCCTACCTGGCCCGGCGCATGGCCGAGGAGCAGGCCCGCGAAGCGTGGCTGTCCGAGGCCCGGCGGCGCGCCGACACTCTGCACGTCGCGCTGAATGAACTGGCGGTTGCCCACGTCCGTCCGGCCCCGCCGCACGAACGCATGCTGCTCAGCGCCGCCTATCTGATCCCCCGCGAGACCCTGGACACGTTCCGCGCCACTGTTGGCGCCCTGGGCGCGGCCAACCCAGACCTGCGCCTCCTCTGTACCGGCCCCTGGCCGGCCTATCATTTCGTCGAAGGGGAGTAACCACCTATGTCGGCCATATCACTTCCTCACCAGGACGCGAGGCAACCGGTGCTCGCGGCGCCACCGTCGCCGGTCCCCTCCGAAGACGGGGCGCTGCTTGCCCTGCAACGCAAAGTGCTCCACAGCACCGGCGACCCGGCGGAGTTCGCGGCTGAACTCGAACGGGCCTGCACGGCGCTCCCGCAGCGGATCGATGCCGATCCCGAAGGGGTTGAGCGCGGCCTGGCCAAACTTGTGCTGACCCTGATCGAGCTACTGCGGCAACTGATGGAGCGCCAGGCCCTGCGGCGCATTGAACGGGGAACAGTGAGCGATGAGGAGATCGAACGTCTCGGCGAGACCTTCATGCGCCTGGAACAGCGCATGGAAGAACTCAAGATCATCTTCGGCCTGGAGGGCGAGGAACTGAACCTCAACCTCGGCCCGCTGGGGAACCTGTTGTAGCAGGCTGATTCTGAACCTCGCGTCTCATCTTACCCACACGAGATCTATCCGTTACGCACACGCAGGGTCGAGTACGGATCCTTCGCGCCTTCGCGGAGCGCCTTTCCCTCACAACCGCGACATCTCGGAGAGCGCCGCGTCAAGCTCCATCTCGGAGGGGGGCTTCCTGGGGGGAGGGTTTTCACGCTCATCGGCGACGATGCGCAGATAGACTTCCTCCAGGCTGCGCGGCATTTCGGCCAGCGCGACGACGGGCAGGCCCTGCCCGGCCAGGCGGGCCAGCAGGCGCGGGTTCACGTGCCGAGGCTCGGCGCAGCGGTAGCGCAGATAGTCGTCGCCCTGCTCCTCGACCGTGGCCAGGCCCTCGAGGAACGGCAGGGCGGCGGCGGCGGGGCAGGCCAGGCGCAGTTCAAACAGCGGCTCGCCGAGGAGTTGCCGGCTCAACTGAGCGAAGGAACCCTGGGCGATGATCCGCCCGCCGCGGATGATCGCAATGCGGTCGGCGAGGGCCTCGGCCTCGGCCAGGTTGTGGGTGGTGAGCAGGATGGCCCGGTCGGCGTTCCGCAGGTCGCCAATCGCGTCGCGCACCACGCGGGCGCTCTGCGGGTCCATGGCCGTCGTCGGCTCGTCGAGGAAGAGCACCGGCGGGTCGTGGATCAGCGCCCGCACCAGGGCCACCTTCTGGCGCATGCCTTTGGAGTAGCTGTCGAGCTTGCGCTCGCGCGCCTCCCACAGCCCGAACTGCCGCAGCAAGCCCTCGGCGCGCCGCTGGCGCGTCGGCGCGTCGAGCCCCAGCAGTGCGCCGAAGAAGTCGAGGTACTCCAGCGCGGCCATGCGCCCGTACAGGCCGGGGTACTCGGTGAGCAGGCCAACCTTGCCGCGCACCGCCTGGGCCTGTTCCACCACGTCCAGCCCGGCAACTCGGGCGCGGCCCCCGCTCGGGCGCAGGATCGCCCCCAGCATGCGCACCGTCGTCGTCTTCCCCGCGCCGTTGGGTCCCAGCAGGGCCAGGAGTTCGCCCGGACGCACCTCCAGGTCGATCCCGCCTACCGCCTCGAACTGGCCGAACCGTTTGGAGAGTTGCTGCGCTTCAATCATGGGGTTGTGCTAACCCGGGGAAACCAGGCTCCCCCGGCCCCCTGCTGATCTATCCCGGTGCTGTGCAGACGCACGCTATGAGTATACCAGAGTGGCGTTACGCTCCCGCCACGAGATGCTCCCGAGAAAGCGCAGCCCTCCCGGTCCTGGTGGTACGACAATCTGGTTGTGGTAGATAGCTTTTTGCGGGGAGGGCTTCGCCCTCCCACGCCCCCTCCCGCCGCATCCCGCACCATCATCGTGACAGACCACCGGTCCCTTCTGCACAGCAAACTCGCGGGATTGAGGGGCATGGGGAAAGCGGATCCCTCGCATCCGTGCGCATTTGCGCCAGGTACGGCTGCTATACTGAGGGCGAATGGCGCACCATCAGGCTGTTATCGAATGAGGGAACGACCATGCACTGCCCAACCTGCGACATCCCCAACCCCGACGATGCCCGCTTCTGCACCGGCTGTGGCGCCGCCCTCGTCCCCGCGTCTGGCGTTGCCACCGCGCCCATCGGTCCGGCTCCCACGCCGGCCACACCGCAACCGCCGGTCGCTGCGCCCGGCGTGGCCCCGGTCACGCACGCCAGACCCGACATTGGCGCCACCCCTGGCATCATGTCACCGGCGTCGCCGTTTAATCAGACAATCAACGTCAACGTGCAGGCGGCCCCCAGCCCGGTCGTGGTCATGGCCCCGACCGTCGCCGGGCCGGGCTGCCTGGTGCGCACGCTGTACTTCCTGTTCATCGGCTTATGGCTCGGCGCGATCTGGACCGGGGTGGCCTGGGCCTTGCTTGTCAGCGTCATCGGCCTGCCCCTCGGCCTGCTGATGCTCAACCGCCTGCCCCAGGTGATGACCCTCAAGCCCATCCGCACCGAGATGCGGGTGGTCAACCAGGGCGGGGTCGTGCTGATCGGCCAGGGGCAGATCGAGCAGCGTGCCTTCTGGCTGCGGGCGCTGTACTTCGTGCTGGTGGGCTGGTGGCTGAGCGGCCTGTGGCTATTCACCG
>DAOUDA010000327.1:0-3145 GCA_034431835.1 Chloroflexaceae bacterium
GCCGTCCGCCGTCGCCGCCCGCGCGTCGCGCGGCCCGCGCCGCAACGTCACCTCGGTCCGGCCCCTCGTCGCCTCCCGCTCCTCCAGATGCGCGCCCTCCGCCAGCAGCCTCGCCCCCGGTTCCTCGTCCGGTGGGGTTACCATGACCCCGTAGCGCGGCAACAGGCGCGCCGCCAGGCGCCGGTAGGCGTCAATCGTCTCGGCGGCCACCACCACCTGCTCGCCGTGGGCGATGCGCCCGCGCAGCCGGTGCATGCGCCGTACCCCCTCGGCCTCGGCGGGGCTCAGCGGCCCCAGCGTCACCCGCGTCAGCGCCTCGAGCAATTCGGGAAACGGCTCGCGGGCCGCGGGCAGGTTCAGGCGCAGCCCATGGGCGCGCAGGGCGTCTTCCACGCCGCCGTGGAGGCTCAGCAACGCCAGTTCGAGGTGGCCCCGCCGCAGGCGCCCCAGGGCCGCGGTGTACTTCGTCCGCGCCGAGTCGATCAACTCGATGGGGCCGGGGGTTCGATTGTCGTCTGCTGTGCTCATCGGTGTGTGGCCAGGGTGTCGGGTTACGTTTCTGGCAAGGCTACGCGCTCTCACCGGCAGGGGCGTGGGGAAACCTGGTGTCCCCATTCTCCCATCCGGCAGGGGCGTGGGGAAACCCGGTGTCCCCATTCTCCCATCCGGCAGGGGCGTGGGGAAACCCGGTGTCCCCATTCTCTTCCAACCAGCGATGTGCAGGGTATAGGACCTCTGGGAGGACCTCGCCCTCCCGGACCCTCCCGCGGGCGGGTATCCTACCCCTCTCCCGCCAGTTCCGCCTCCAGCAACTCACGGGCCAGTTGCGGATTGGCCTGCCCACGGGTGGCACGCATCATCTGGCCAACCAGGTACTGGAGCGCGCTGGTTTTGCCGCCGCGGAACTCGGCGACCACTTTGGGGTTGGCGGCGATCACCTCACGCGCCACCGCCGCCAGGGCCGCGCTGTCGCTGATCTGCGTCAGCCCCCGCTCGGCCACGACACGCGCCGGGTCGGCCCCGCTGTCGAAACTGGCCTCGAACACCTGTTTGGCCACGTTGCGGTTGATGCTGCCCTTCGCCACCAGGTCAATCAGCGCAGCCAGGTGGGCCACCGGCATGCACTCCACCAGGCGCAGGGCCGGCTCGTTGCGCTCCTTCAGCAGCCGGAAGCCCTCGTTCAACACCCAGTTCGCCACGTCCTTCGGCGTGCCGCCCGCCGCCCGCGCCGCCGCCACGGCCGCCTCGAAGTAGTCGGCGATCGGGCGCTCCAGGGTGAGCAGATCGGCGTCCTGGAAGCTCAGGCCGTACTCGCCCTCGAAGCGCGCCCGGCGCGCGTCGGGCAACTCCGGCAATTCGGCCCGCCGCGCCGCGATCCACTCCGCGCTCAGCACCAGCGGCGGAATGTCCGGCTCGGGGAAGTAGCGGTAGTCGTGGGCGTACTCCTTGGAACGTTGCCCGACGGTCTCGCCGCGAAACTCGTCCCATCCGCGGGTCTCCTGGGTCACCACGCCGCCGCCTTCCAGCACCGCGACCTGCCGCTGGATCTCGAAGGCCAGCGCCCGCTCCACGAAGCGGAACGAGTTGATGTTCTTGATCTCCACCTTGGCCCCGTAGGCCGCCTGCTCGACCGGACGAACGCTGACGTTGGCATCGCAGCGCAGGGCGCCCTCCTCCAGGTTGCCGCTGTTCACCCCGATCCACACCAGGATCTGGCGGATCTTCTCGAAGGTCAGCCGCGCCTCCTCGGGGGTGGCGATGTCGGGGCGGGTAACGATCTCCATCAGCGGCACGCCGCTGCGGTTGTAGTCAATCAGCGAGGAGCCGTCGTCGGCGTGGACCAGGCGCCCGGTGTCCTCCTCGATGTGCAGCCGCTCGATGCCGATGCGTTTGACGCCCCCGGAAGTCAGCCGGATCTCGATCCAGCCGTCCGAACACAAGGGCTCGTCGTACTGGGTGATCTGGAACCCCTTCGGCAGATCGGGGTAGGGATAGGACTTGCGGCTGAAGATCGACCGCTGGTTGACCGTGCAATTCAACGCCAGCCCCGAGAGGGCGGCGTACTCGATGGCTTTAGCGTTGACCACCGGAAGCGCCCCGGGCAACCCCAGGCTCACCACCGACACGCGGCTGTTCGGCGGGCTGCCGGCGTAGTCGGCGCTGCACCCGTCGAACATCTTCGAGGCCGTCCGCACCTGGGCGTGGATCTCCAGGCCAATCGTGGCGATGTACTCCGCCATAGGCTCCCTGCGTTGTGTTGCTTTAGCTTATTGTAGCACAGCCCGGTTCCAGACGCGGGGGCGGCCCGAGGGGGCGCGATTTTGGATTGGGCGCGTTGCCCCCCTCTAGATTTTGGATTTTAGATTTTGGATTGGGCGCGTTGCCCCCCTCTGGCTCTGGCGACACCCCCCGGGCCCCACTTCCAAATCCAAAATCCGTTATGATACTCCTGGCAACCAGCCGCAGCCTGAATCCACCGGAGGAACCATGCACGGGGGCGAGGTAATTGCGCGCGTTCTGGAGGCGCAGGGCGCGCGCGTGCTGTTTACGCTCTGCGGGGGTCACATTTCGCCGATCCTGGTCGCTTGCCGCCAGCGGGGCATCCGCGTGATTGACACGCGCCACGAGGCCACCGCCGTCTTCGCTGCCGACGCCATGGCCCGCCTGACGGGCCGCCCCGGGGTCGCGGCCGTCACCGCCGGGCCGGGGCTTACCAATACGATCACCGCGGTGAAGAACGCCCAGATCGCCCAGTCGCCACTCGTGCTCCTCGGCGGGGCCGCCGCGACCCTGCTCAAGGGCCGCGGCGCGCTGCAAGACATTGACCAGATGGCGCTCCTGCGCCCCCACGTCAAGTGGGCCGCCGCCGCCCGCCGCGTCGCCGAACTGGCCCCCCTCCTCGAACGGGCCTTCGACGAGGCCCGGCGGGGCGTGCCCGGCCCGGTCTTTCTGGAATGCCCGGTGGACCTGCTCTATCCCCAGGAGGCGGTGCGCCAGCTCTACCTGGGCGTGGCGAAGGGGACCAGCCTCGCCGCCCGCGCCACACGGCTGTACCTGAACCTCCACCTGACCCGTCTCTTCGCCGGGTCGCGCCGGGTGCGCATCGCCGCGCCCCGCGCCGCCGCGCCGCCCCCGCCCCCGCCGC
>DAOUDA010000328.1:0-4647 GCA_034431835.1 Chloroflexaceae bacterium
GTTATTCGCCCGTTCGGGCGCATGGTTATTCGCCCGTACGGGCGCATGCTGATGCGCCCGCAGGGGGGCTAGCGGGCGAATGGTTATTCGCCCGTACGGGCGCATGCTGATGCGCCCGCAGGGGGCGCAGGTAGCGGGCGAATGGTTATTCGCCCGTACGGGCGCATGGTTATTCGCCCGTACGGGCGCATGCTGATGCGCCCGCGGGGGGCGCAGGGTGATACGCCCCTACGGTGACACGGCGGCGATGGACTCGCCGAGGATCTGCACCAGGCGGTCAATCGTCTCCACCGGGGTGACCAGGGGCGGGGCGATGCAGATCGTATCGCCGATGACGCGGGTGAACAACCCGCGGGCAGTCATCTCCTGCTGTACGCGCACGCCGACGTTGGCCGACGGGGGGAAGGGTTCCTTGCTGGCCTTGTCGGCGACCAGTTCCACTGCCGCCATCATGCCCTTGCCGCGCACGTTGCCGACGACGGGCATTTCTTCCAGTTCCTTGAGCGCCGCATTGAGATGGGCTCCGACCTCCGCGGCCCGCTCGACCAGCCCCTCGCGCTCGATGATGGCGATGTTGGCCAGGGCCACGGCGCAGGCCGTGGGATGCCCTGAATAGGTAAAGGCGTGCATCCAGCGCTTCTCCGGCGGCACGCTCTCGATCGCGTCGCGGATCTTATCATTGACCCCGATGCCTCCCAGGGGAACATACCCCGAGGTGATCCCCTTGGCGAACTGCGCGATATCCGGCTCGATGGCGTAGTGCTCCAGGCCGAACCAGCGCCCGGTGCGCCCGAAGCCGGTAATCACCTCGTCAGCGATCAACAACACCTCGTAGGTGTCGCAGATCTCGCGGATGCGTTGGAAGTAGTCGTCCTGGGGCGGGATGACCCCGCCCGCGCCCTGGATCGGCTCGGCGATGAAGGCGGCGACCGTCTCGGGACCCTCGCGCAGAATGGCCTCCTCCAGTAGATTGGCCGCGGCCACCCCGTCGCTTACCTCGGGCGTCTTGTTCACGAAGCGATAGGGGTAGGGCGACTCGATGTGGAGAATGCCGGGCATACGCGGCTCGAACATGGGCCAGTAGGCCGGCAGGCCCGTCGCGGTCATGGCGGCCATGGTCACCCCGTGGTAGCCCTTCATGCGCGAGATGAACTTGACCTTCTCGGGCTTGCCGACGGCCTTCCAGTAGAAGCGCGCCGTCTTGAACGAGGTCTCGGTGCTCTCGGCGCCGCCGCTGGTGAAGAAGAACGTATTGATCGAGGGGTAAAAGAGTTCGGACAGTTTCTCGGCCAGATGGATCGCCGGCAGGTTGGTCGAGCCGACGTAGCCCGAGTAGAAAGCCAGCTGGCGCATCTGGGCCGCGGCGGCCTCGGCGAGTTCCTCACGCCCGTGGCCCACGTTGACGTTCCAGAGGCCGCTCAGGCCGTCTATGTACTCCTTGCCGGTGATGTCCTTTACAATCGCGCCCCGGCCCTCAACCCAGACGATCGGCGTCTTGTGGGCGCTGGGGTGGTACAACGGATGGAGCAGGTGCTCGTGATCGGCATGAATGATTTCGCTTTCGATGGACACAAAGCCTCCTCGTGCTTGCAGGGACGCGGCGTGCCGCCTCCCGTGCCGGAGTCGCCGGAGCCTGGGACAGGGGGTTGCGGGCAGGTGCGTCACCCTGAGGGCCAGGGTGGGATGGCGCCGATTCTACCCGACTTCGAACCGGCGCGCAAGGTAGTTGAAGCCGGCTCTTGATGGCAGGGGCATGGAGCACATCCGGTTTCTCTGGGTGGCGCAACTCGGCAGGTTGCGCCACGTCTTTTCCCGGAGGGACAGGGGCCGTGGGGAAACCTGGTTTCCCCGCACTCCTTCAACGGCTTTTTTTGCGTCAGACTTCAGGCATTATAAACGACGCTATGGCGAAGGGTTCAGGAGCGCGAAGCCCTCCCAGACTCGCTCATACCGTCGCCTGCTTGCACATCAAAACTCCGGAGGTGATCCGAATGCGCGTAGCTCTGATCGGTGCCGGCGCCCTGGGCGGGGTGATCGGCTTTTATCTGTCGGCGGTCGCCGATGTGGTGCTGGTGGACCCCTGGGCCGAGCACGTGGCGGCCATGGCCGTCCACGGTCTGCGCTGTGAGCGCGACGGTGTCGAGACGATCCGCCCCGTGCGCGCCGTGGGCGACCCTGCGCTGGTTGGCCCGGTTGAGGCGGCCCTGGTGCTGGTCAAGTCGCGGCAGACGCCCTGGTCCGCCACGGTGGCCCGGACGGTGCTCGCCCGCACCGGGGTGGCCTACACGCTCCAGAACGGCCTGGGCAATCGTGAGATCCTGGCCGAGGCGCTGGGCGAAGAGCGCGTGGGCCAGGGGGTCACCTCGCTGGGGGGCACGCTGCTGGGGCCGGGGCGGGTGCGCCACGCCGGGATGGGGCCAACGCTCTTCGGCGCCGCCCCCGACCGGGCGCTGGCCGGGGCGCTGGCCGACCTGTTTAACCGGGCCGGTCTGCCTGCGGAGGTGCAGGAGGATGTCACGGGGCTGGTGTGGGGCAAACTGATCGTCAACGCGGGGATCAATGCGTTGACGGCGCTGCTGCGGGTACCGAACGGCGCGCTGGCCGATGCGCCCGCCGCGCGCGACTTGCTGGCGGCGGCGGCGCGTGAGGCCGCGGCCGTGGCGGCGGCGCTGGGGGTGCAACTTCCGTATGCTGACCCGGTGGAACACGTGCTCGAGGTGGCCCGCGCCACCGCGGCCAACCGCTCCTCAACCCTGCAAGACGTGCTGCGGGGCGCGCCGACGGAGATCGCCGCCATCAATGGCGCCGTGGCCCGCGAAGGGGCGCGGGTAGGCGTGCCGACGCCGGTCAATGCTCTACTCGCCAGCCTCATTGAGGCCCTGGAGGCGACCGCCGGGCAGCGGGTGGGGGAGTGAATAGGAGGCAGAGAGTGGGGAGTTGCAGGTAAATCGCCTTGCGTCAATGTGCACAGACTGCGCGCGCACGATCGTCAGGTCGTACCGGGATGCCATATACGACAATCCAGAATCTACAATCCGAAATCGCGTCAGGCGGCCCGGTCAACCCTGGTGAGAAAATCGCGCACGGCCTCGTCCAGGCTGATGGCGCCGGAGAGGATGCGCTGGTGGTAGGCGGGAATGAAATCGAACAGATACGACTGCCCGGTGCGGAGTTCGCGCAACATGAGGTGGGCATAGGAACCCACCGCCTCGAGCATGCCGCTCTCGGCGAAGGCCCGTTCGGTCGCGCCGACGTCGTAGCGCACGCGCCTGATGCGAGCCTGCCAGCCCCGCGGCCCGCGGGTGAGCCGGGCGTAGGAGGCGCGGGTGTCGCCATCGAAGGGCAGCCCTACCGAGCCGGTATTCACGACCAGGGTTGCATCCACCTGGCGCACCAGCGGGGTATGGGTATGCCCGGCGCAGAAGACCGTCGCCGAGGGATCGATCTGCGCGCGCACCTCCTCGAGGGGCGCGCCGCGGTAGATGCCGTCGCGGTCGTGGCGCACCGAGGCGTGGTAGATCGCCAGGCGTTCACCGTCGAGGTCGAGGGTGAGGTGTTCGGGGAGGGCGGTGATCTGGGGGAGCATATCGGCGACCTGGCCGTGGGTCCAGGCCGCCACGCGGCTCACTTCAAACTGCGGGCCGCTGGTGGGAAAGTCGGGGCGCTGGCGTTCCTGCTCGTAGAGCAGCACGTAACGTTCGTGGTTGCCGCGGATCACGCGCCAGCCGCGCTCGTCGCGCATATGCAACACCAGTTCGAGGCAGGCGCGCGACATGGGGCCGCGCCCGACCATATCGCCGGCGACGACCACCAGATCGGGGGACCAGGACTCAACATCTTCGATGACGGCGTGCAGCGCTGCGGGGTTGGCGTGAATATCGGCGAGGACCGCGATGTTCATCGTTAGGCAGCTACTTCGTTGCTTTCGGGGGTCCGGTTCACTTCGCGCAAGGTGGAGAGATCGCGAATGCGTTCGGTGAACAAAATGCCGTTCAGATGGTCAACTTCGTGCTGGATGGCCCAGCCGAGCAGGCCATCGGCGCGCCGCAGCCGCAGCCATTTGCCGTTGAGGTCCTGAAACTCCACCGTCACCCAGGTCTGCCGGGGGACCTGGCCGTACCAGCCGGGCAGGCTCAGGCAGCCCTCCTCGCGCAGCACCTCTTCACCGCTGCTCTTCACAATTTTGGGGTTAATCAGCACAAACTGCTCCGCCGGGGCGACCACGACGGTGCTCCCGTCCTCGCGCTCCTCGATCTCCGGCGGCAGTTCGACGATGCACAGGCGAATGGGCAGCCCGACCTGCGGCGCCGCTAACCCGACGCCGTTGTTGGCGTGCATGGTCTCAAACATGTCCGCCACCAGGCGCTTCAGCCCGGGATCGGGCAACTTCACGGGGCGGCAATGTGTCTTGAGGATCTTCTTGTCTTCTTCGTTGTCGATGCGGAAAACGCGCCGTATGGCCATAGGCTGTGCTTTCTTCTGGTGGAGGATAAAGATTACTCCACACTAAAGATTATAACATATGCTTGATACGAAGAGCGGGGAAACCCGGTTTCCCCCCAGGGCTGATGCAAAGTCAGTTCCGGAAGAGGAGCCGATCACTGGCAGCGGCCATCGACCGCTGAAAGGCGGCAAGGTTGCTCAAGC
>DAOUDA010000329.1:0-2630 GCA_034431835.1 Chloroflexaceae bacterium
GTGGGCGGGGGCGTGGGGAAACCAGGTTTCCCCACCTCCCGCCACCCGACGCGGGTTACGGGAGGACCGGGAGGGCGTGGCCCTCGCGAACCCGCGCGGGCGGGGGGCGGTGTTCGGCTCGGCCCGGGCGGGGGCGTGGGGAAACCGATAGTGTTCACATCTACTGAACACGTTCGCACCGCAGAGGGCGCGGAGGGCTTCAAAACGTTCAACCCTCTACGTTCCTCTGCGCACTCTGCGGTACATCTGAACAGGTACCAGGTTTCCCCACCTCCCGCCACCCGGCGCGGGTCACGGGAGGACCGGGAGGGCCAGGCCCGCCCGGACCCTCGCAGGCGGGGAGCGGTGTGCCGCTGCCAGTGGGCGGGGGCGCATGATCACCTTACCGGCGCCGCGGGCGCAGAAACAACAGCGTATTGGCCACCACGGCGCAGGCGTAGAGGCAGGCGGTGGCGACAAAGAGAGGACCGAAGCCAGAGCGTTGCTGCACGATGGCGCTGACGGTCGGGCCGACGATGTAGCCGGTGGAGAAGGCGCCCTTGATCAGCCCGATCACCATCGGACGGGCGGCCTCGGGGGTGCGTTCCATGGCGTAGGCGTCGTAGAGGGGCGTGGCCATGTTCATAAGCGCCGCGCGGATCAGGGCGACCGTGGCGGCGAGCCAGAGCGTGGGGGCCAGGCCCAGCAGCAGCAGGCAGGGGATGGCGAGGGCCTGGGTGAGCACGACGCTGCCGATCTTGCCGAAGCGTCGTGACAGCCATGGCCCCAGGAGAGTGGCGACCCCGGTGGCGACGCCGATGGCCGCGAAGATCATGCCCAGAGCGGCATCGGAGGCGTCGTAGCGCTGGCGAAAGTAGAGGTTGAGGAAGGGGATCAGCAGTGCTGCGCCGAGGGAAATCAGCAGCGGCGAGAGGGTGAAGGGCCAGGCGCCGAACGCGGCGCGGATCAGCCCGCCGGCGCTGATCCGCGCCGCCTGGGCGGGTCGCGGCGCGCCGGTTGGTTCAGTCGGTAGCAGCAGCGGCAACGCGGCCATGGCGACCAGCGTTGCGGCAACGGCGAAGGTGGCGCGGTAGGCCGGGGCGCCGGTTGGCAGGCCCAGGACGCCGGCGGCGAGCCCCGGGAAGGGACCGCCGATCAGGTTGCCCAGACCCGCTGTGCCAATGATCAGCGCGCCGTTGAGGGCAAAGAGCGTATCGCGTTCAGCCGGGCGGCTGTGGCGCATCATGAAGGGCGCGGCGCTGACCTGGAAGAGCACCGCTGCCGGGCCGCTCAGCGCGGCGCTGAGCAGCAAGGGCGCCGGGGCCGGCCAGAGGGTCACCCCCAGCAGCGCGGCGGCGTGGAGCAGCGCGCCGGCGATGAGCGCCGGGCGCAGACCGATCCGCTGCACCGCCCACCAGATCGGCAGGCTGCTCAACGCGGCTGCCAGCACCGGCAGACTGTTGAGCACCCCGAGCAGCGGCATCTCGCCGACCAGGGGCAGCCTGATGCCGCGCCGATCGTAGCCCAGTTCCACCAGCAACAGGTTGTAGAACAGGCCGCTGATGGCGAGGCCAAACGTAAGCAGCGCGGCGTGGAACAGGTAGCGCCGCGCGGGGCGGGTCAGGCTGGGCATTGATCGGGGAGGGCCACTTTCCTGGCTATCTGCGAGGTTTCCCCAGTATCATACCAGGTTCGGCGCCCGAAGGGGGTGGAGGCGCCAAAACCACACGGACCGTTTCTCCACTGAGAGGTAGAATACATCATATCGCATTGCCGGTATGCCTTAAGCGGAGGCTGCCCCGCCTGAACCGCCGGTGGTGACGCAGAGGCGCAGTGATGCAAAGCCTTGAAAGATCAGTATCGCCAACGCCTTTGCGTCAACTTTTCTGAGCATCCCTCTATGAGCACAAAAACCCAGATCCTCCCCCCCGACTCCGCCGGCATCGCCGCCGCCGCGGCCCTGCTGCGGGCCGGGCAACTGGTCGCCTTTCCTACCGAGACGGTCTACGGGCTGGGTGGCGACGCGCTCAACCCCGCCGCGGTAGCGGCGATCTTCGCCGCCAAAGGTCGCCCCGCCGACGACCCCCTGATCGTTCATCTGGCCGACGCCGCCGATCTACCCCGGGTGGCGGCCGTCGTGCCGCCCGCGGCGCAGGAGCTGGCCGCGGCCTTCTGGCCCGGCCCGCTGACCCTGGTGCTGGAACGGGGCCCGGCGGTGCCCCTCGCCGTAACCGCCGGAGGGCCAACGGTGGCGGTGCGGGTCCCGGCGCACCCGGTGGCGCGGGCGCTGATCGCCACGGCAGGCACGCCGATCGCCGCGCCGAGCGCCAACCGTTTCGGCCATACCAGCCCTACCACTGCCGCGCACGTGCTGGCCGATCTGGGCGGGCGCATCGCGGCGGTGATCGATGGCGGTCCCACGCCCATCGGGGTCGAGTCGACGGTGCTCGACCTGACGCGCCCCACGCCGACCGTGCTGCGCCCCGGCGGGGTCAGTGTGGAGGAACTGCAGGCCCATCTGGGGGAGGTGGCGGTGGAGAGCCGGGGCGCGGGGGCGGAGCCGTTGCGCTCGCCGGGCCTGCTGGAGCGCCACTACGCCCCGCACAGCCCCTTGTGGCTGGTGATCGGCCCCGAGGGCGCCGCGCGGGCCT
>DAOUDA010000330.1:0-3089 GCA_034431835.1 Chloroflexaceae bacterium
TGGCTTGAGCAACCTTGCCGCCTTTCAGCGGTCGATGGCCGCTGCCAGTGATCGGCTCCTCTTCCGGAACTGACTTTGCATCAGCCCTGGCCCCAGGCCGCCCGAGCCGGCACAGGTCTGCTATAATCGATACCACAAGGGGACAGGGTGACAGGATGATAGGGTGATGGAGTGACAGGGTGACAACCATCCCATCCTGACAGGGTGACAACCATCCCATCCTTCCCTCTTCGCTCCTCGCATCCTCGCGTCTTCCCTTACGCCCCTGGCAGGAGACTACCGATGTCCCAGCGTACTATCGGCCTGATCACGCTCGCCGGCTACATCCTGACGATCTTCGCCGCCAACCTGGCGATCACCACGATCGGCATCGTACCGGTTGGCTTCGGGCTGATGGCCCCCGCCGGCGTCTATTTCGCCGGCCTCGCCTTCTCGCTCCGCGACGCCCTCCAGGAGACCCTTGGCCGCCGCTGGGTCATTGTGGCGATCATCGTTGGGACCCTGATCTCCGCCGGGCTCAGCGCCCAGCTGGCCCTCGCCAGCGGCCTGGCCTTCCTCTTCAGCGAACTGGCCGACTTCGCCATCTACACGCCGCTGCGCCAGCGCAACCGGGTGGGCGCGGTCGTCGCTTCCAACACCGTCGGCGTTGTCGTCGACAGCGCCCTCTTCCTCTGGCTGGCCTTCGGCTCGCTCGCGTTCCTCCCTGGCCAGATCGTCGGCAAGCTCTGGATGACCGGACTGGCCGTGGCGCTTATCGTCGCCTGGCGGCGCCTGGCCACGCGGCCGGCCCAGGGATAGCCCGATGCAGACACACCTCGTTACCGAGCGGGAGATCACCTACGACGGCCGCCAGCTTGCCCCCCACTGGATCTATCGCCAGTTCGACGTGATGGGCGACGCGGCGGTGGCCTTTGTCGGGCCGTGCCACGTTGACCTGAGCGAACTGGTCGATATTGAGGACGTGAAAGCCCGAGCGCCGATCTTCAGCCCGAAGATGCTCCACGTCATCGCGGAGTTCTTCGCGGGCGATCTGCACACCACGGTCTACCGCCAGCGCATGCTGATCGTGACCGCGAAGGAGTTGCTGGCAGAACTGACCGACCGCCCCATCACCCGGAAGGGCGACGACCTCTACCTCCCCCGCGCCGACGGCACACCCGGCAAGCTCTCGGTCTCCATCGCCACGGCCAGCGCGACCTCCACGCTCGTCCACACCGGCCTCAACGTCGAGACCGCGGGCGCCCCCGTGCCCACCGTCGGCCTGGCCGAACTGGGCGTTGACCCGTACGCCTTCGGCGCAGAGTTGCTGCGGCGCTACGCCGACGAGGTCGCGGATATCTGGCTGGCTCGCTGCAAGGTGCGGGCGGTAAGCTGAGGCATAGGTCAGAAGCGGTCATTTCCGCTTGACGATCGACAGGAGGATCGAGCCGAGGCGCACTCCAAAAGTTGATCATTCATATGCTCCATCGTACCACCAGGTCGATCCCCACCCCGAGCAGTACGCCGACCGTGTAGCAGACCAGGTCGCTCCAGAGAAAGCTCGCGCCGAGCACCAGGCGACCCGGCAGCGTCCTGCGCAGCGCGTCCAGCCAGGGTGCCTGGATCAACTGGCTGAGCTCGACAGCATAGCAGGCGCCGACGGCAACCAGGCCGATGCGCCAAGTTGCCCAATAGGGACACACCAGGGCAACGAGCAGATAGACGAGCGTCGCGTAAAGGGTGTCCCCGCCGTAACTGGCGACGATTGCCGGGAGCGGCACGTCGGCGCGGGTGAGCAGCCCGAGGGAGATGACCGCCAGGGCCACAGCGGCCAGGCGCAACCGGTCGCGCCGCGGACCATCAGGCGCGTGTCTCATCGCCGGGCTCCAGCGCAGCACGCGGCAGGCCGGACCCAGGCTGAACCGGCCCGGGTGCGGCGGACCCCACCGGCCCGCCAGCGGCCCGCCAGGCTTCCAGCAGCAACAGCAAACCGTCGATGTCCCTGGCGATGCGGCGGCCCTCGCCGCAGATACCCCAGAGCATGTTGTTCAGATAGCGGAAGTCGTCGGTCACGCCGAAGCACGGCTTGCCCCGGGCGAACAGATAGCCGAGCTCGGCGCTGGCGCCGGAGTCCTGGTCGACCTGCCAACCCTCTACGCCGATCTCGCCCCGTAGGCTCAGACGAAGCCTTCCCACCATGACGCTGCGTACCTGGAAGACCCACCAGGCGCCAGACCCCGGTGGAGATGTGAACAAGCGGCCGCTCGCCAAAGCTCGAGACACGAACAGCAACAATGTATGCAGCAGTGGCGCCGTGCAGCAGTCGCGCTTGCCGAGGTTCGCCGGCGTGAGCTTGCTGCGATGGACGCCGCGGGTGGAGATCAAGGAAGATCCCACGATCCTCGATCGCCTGCGCGTCGAACAGACTCGGCAAACACCGGAAAAGTTCGCCGTTGCTTCGCAGGGCGTTGCCTTCAGATGCCCACGCAGGTGAGGCGACACGGTGTACGGGGCAGCGTTGGGTGGGCAACCATTCGTGCGCGTTGTGCGGGCGTGCCCGGCAGCGCCGCGGAACTGGAGCAAGCCGAGGCGAGCGCCCTGTTCCCGCAACGTGCGCCCCAGGCGGGCCTCACCTTCGCGCTGGAGGCGGACGAGCATGAACAGCCAGCGCGCCATGAGCGCCTACGGCTGGGCGCTCCTCAGCTCCGCACAGCATGCGGCGGTGACCGGGTGCCACGTGACGTGGGCGCGCCGCGGCCCTACGCCCGACCCCGCCGCGGGGGGACACGGTAACGCAACGACGCGACGACGCAACGACGCAACGACGCGACCGGGGGGGCGATGCCGCACGGGCCCGACACGCCCTTCACCGACCGCGCATGCGCAGAATATCCTCACGGAGGCACAGGAGAGGAAGGCGAGGAGGTCAGGGCTTCACCGACCGCGCATGCGCAGAATATCCTCACGGGCGCGGATCACCGCCGCCGTGAGCGGCGTGGCCAGCATCGCCCCGACCACTCCGACCACCATGCCGCCCAGAATAGTCGCAATGAACGTCACCAATGGATGGAGCTGAAGCTGATTACTGGCCAGACGGTTTTGAATGATCG
>DAOUDA010000331.1:0-1797 GCA_034431835.1 Chloroflexaceae bacterium
CCCAAACCCTCACCCAGCGCGAGGCCCAGCTCCACCAGCTGCTCCACTCCCGCTCCTGGCAGCTCACCCGCCCCCTGCGGGCCCTGGCGGCGGTGCGACGGGGTGAGCGCAGCCTGGGTTCGGCGCTCATCGCCCTGGGTCGGCATGCCTTCCACGCCGCTCCCCTGCCCCAATCCTGGAAGACCAAGGCCAAGGTCGCGGCCCAGACCCTGCGCGAGCAGGCGCTGCAGCGCCTCCACTCCCCGGCCAATGCCCGTCTGAACCAGGCCCAAGTGGATGCCTGCCGCGCCCTGTGGCAACAGGGTGGGTGGGAAAGGCTCCTGAACCCGCAGGCCCCACCCCATTGGCCCCCTCTCGACATCAGCCTCGTTACCTACCACAGCGCCCGTTGGCTGCCGGGTTTTTTCCAAAGCCTCCTTACCCAGGACTATCCCTTGGAGCGCATCCACCTCCTGGTGGTGGACAATGGCTCCACCGACGCCACCTGGGAGCTCCTCCAGAAATTTGCCGCCACTTCCGGCCAGCGTCTGGCCAGCGTCCATCTGCGGCGCAGTGCCAACCAGGGCTTTGGCTGCGGCCATAACCAGGCCATGGCCCAGGGCAACGCCCCCTGGGTGCTCATCGTCAACCCGGACGTGGAGTTCCACCCGCACAGCCTCACCACGGTTATGGCCCACGCCCTGGCCGACCCCCCAGAGACCGCGACCTGGGAGCTGCGCCAGATGCCCTACGAGCATCCCAAGCACTACCACCCGGTCACCTGGGAGACCGTCTGGAACTCGCATGCCGCTGTGCTTGTGCGCCGTGCGGCCGTTCTTGCCGTGGGCGGCTACAGCCCGCGCCTCTTCCTCTACGGCGAAGACGTAGAACTCTCCTTGCGCCTGCGCGCCAGCGGCTTCACCCTGCGCTACTGCCCGCCAGCCACCATCACCCACCACGCCTACGCCACCCCAGGCGAGGTCAAGCCCGCCCAATTCCTGGGCTCGGTCACGGCCAACGCCCTGATCCGCCTGCGCTACGGCACCGTCCAGGACATGGCCATGGTGCCGCTGCTCCTCGGGGCCAATCTCCTGCGCGCTCCTTTTGCCGGCGCCCGCGTCCAGCTGCTGCGCTATCTCGCCCGCCATTTTCTCCCCCATGTGCCGGCCGTGCTTGTCGAGCGCCGCCAGCAGCCAGCAGCCGGCATCGCCCCGCTGCGCGGCATGGACTACGAGCGCGCCCGCCACGGCGCCTTCGTGGCCGCGTCCCCGCTCACCGGGGACCTGCCGCTGGTGAGCGTCATCACCCGCACCATGGCGGGCCGGGAGTTCTTCCTCTGGCAGGCGGGCATGACCGTCCTGCGCCAGACCTACCCGCACGTGGAGTGGGTGGTGGTGGAGGACGGCGGCGACTCCCAGCGGCCGCTCGTGGAGTCCCTGGCCCGCCACACCCCCCGGCCGGTGCGCTACGTCCCCCTGCCCAAGGTGGGCCGCACCGAGGCCGGCAACCGCGGCCTGGCCGAGGCCCAGGGAGCGCTCCTACTCTTTCTCGACGACGACGACCTCCTCTACGCCGACCATCTGGAGACCTTGGTGCGCGCCCTCCTCGACCACCCCGAGGCCGCAGCCGCCTACACCCTGGCCCTGGAGGTCCCCACCACCGTGCATGCCGACGGCAGCATCCGCGAGGGCGAATACCTCCTCCACCCCGGCCATCTCCAGCCCTTTGACCCGGAAGTCCTGGCCCACCACAACTTCATCCCCATCCAGTCCCTGCTCTTTCGCCGCCAACTCTGGGAAGAGCGCGGCGGCTTCGACC
>DAOUDA010000332.1:0-9277 GCA_034431835.1 Chloroflexaceae bacterium
AAACAGCGACCGTGCGTACGGACGCAGCGCGCTGCGTCCGTACGGGTACGTCTGATACTCCGGTCTTCACAACCTGAAGAGGACTGCTATATTTCGCTAAACTCCTACCCCGGCGAGGGAGGCTGGGAGGGGGGGCGGAAATGCAAGGAAACTTCGTTCACAGACTAATCATCGCGAGCGACTGATAATTCACGAAAGAAGTTCACAATGACACCTGAACCCGTTGAGCAGGGCCGTCTGGAACAGGGCAACGTCAACCGTGTCGGGTTGGTGGTTGGACAGCCATTCTACTGGCAAACCAACCCCGACGAAGGCGTGCGTCATTCGCAAGGTCTGCCCTCTCTCATCCAATGGTTCCTCCGTCTGCCTGGCGCCTGGCTAGGGATTGACGCGGTAGGCGCCGGGCAGATCGTTGCGAGCCTGCTCGAACCTGCAGGCATTGCCGAACGGCCAGAACTGGAAGACCGTCTCCGGCAACTGGGGATTTCGCCGGAGACGGCGGTGCGCCGGGCAGCGGACCAGGAACTCTGTGTACCGTATCTAGAGGATCTGATCGCGGTGGTGCTTGCGGCTGATGGCCGAGAGGGGCAATATGTCTGGTGTCGAGGAACCGATGGGGTCTGGTGGGCCGAACTCATGGCCGGCGCATTCGATTATTATTCCAGACGAATGGCGAAGTTCGGTGACGAAAGGCCGTTTTTTGAACTCTTCTCTCGCCATCGCTGTACGCTCTTTGCCGCGCTCACGATCAATGAACTGATCCGCGGCGCGCCTGGACCTGAGATTGGAGCGGAAATAGACCAGTTTGTGGGCGGCGCGGTAGAAAAGACGCTGCCATTTTACGTTTCCTGGCGCCTGGTCGAGTTCGCTATGAGCCGCGACGAAATCATCTGCAAACCAATGTTGACCCTCTGGAGCGCCTGGCCGGCGGCAAATCGCGCGGCGCCTCCGGCGCCCGGTCAGCGAGCGCCGTCTGTGTCTCTCTCCACCGACGATGCCCTGTGGCTCCTCGAGGAATTCTACTGGAAGAAGCTGACCAAACTGAAGAATTACTTCCTGCGCATCTTTAGGATACCAGGTGCGGCGCCTCGATTTGCCGGACGCGATGGAACGCCGGCTGTGTTTTACTTTCTGGACCAAGCTTCTGCGGCTCCCCTGACCGATCAAACACGCATCGCCGAAGATCCCGGCATCGGCCAGATCATCAGGGTCTGTCTTGGCTCAGACGATCCTCTATCAAAAGAAGTGGCCTGGGGTATTCTGGAAGGGGACCTGATAACCGCCCGCCGGGAGGTTATCAGGCAGAATGACTACCAACCCTTTTACGTTTTGCTGCCAACTCGTTCGCGTCCGGCGAGCGCGATCGCCATTGAGCGTGACATCGACTTCATCACCACTCAGCTCAGTTTCCTCGAGTTCTCAATCTCAAACGAAGCGCGCGATATTCACACCGACTATCAGGAACTGGCCCACTTGCGCGCAGTGTGGGGCGGCACGGTCGACTCGTTAAGCCTCGATCTGTCGAAGATGGTCGCGCTTCTGCCCTCCCTGAGCCGTGGCGATCAGCGGCGCCTCACTCACGAATTACGGGCGATCAAGATGCCGGTCACCCAGTTACAGGGACGTATGGTCAATCTCAGCGGCCATACGGAGCAATTGCAGAGCCGCTTCGAAGGGTACATTGATGGCACCGATGATTTTTTTCGGCGTCACTTCACTATTTCCGAACCCTTCAACGGCCAGACGACCGGCTTGAACCAGGCGCTCATGGCGGCATACCCGTATAGCTACCTGCAGCAGCCGATGAAATCACTGCGTTCACAGGTGCCAGTACTGGCGGAAAACATCGCCGGACTGGCAAATGCCCTCGAAACGCTGCTCACCGAGACCGACCGGATCTCTCGCGAAAGTCTGGAATATTGGACCCGCATTCTCGGCGCCCTGGCGGCCCTTACCGCCCTGGTCATCGCCCTTCCACAATTCATTCCTGGTTCGGTAATCAATCAAGAAACCTATCCCGCATGGCTGCAAGCTATCGTTCCACTCACCACAGTAGAGCAGGCGACCAGGATCGTCGTGGCCATCGCGGTACTGGTTCTCATTATTGGGGCGCTGCTCTTCAGCCTGGCCTGGCTCTGGGAAAGGCTCGTTCCAAAGGATCAGGAAACCCTTATCGCCCGTATCCAGCAGTTCTGGGCCAGGGTTGAACGTGTCGCAGCGGAGGCAGCCAATGCCGAACGAGGCTGGATCGATGAGCAAGATCAGGTCTTAGCGGAAGAACTGGCAGCCATTCGTTTACAGATTGTCACCCAACCATCCAGACACCAGGCAACTGCGCCCACGCCTGAACGCTTGCGGCGACTACCCCTTGCCGGTCTGGCCCGGCAGGCTGGCGACCGTTACCGCTCACCGGTTGTCGCGCAGTGGATCAAGCGCAGTCGTCTGAACCGCTATCTCCTCTATCTGATTGATCTACGGGTCGAGAATATCCCTTTACCCCGGACACTCTGTCTATTTCGGTACAAAAACACCGATTTCGTTCGCCTGCCCATTTCGGAATGGGCGTTTGAACGCTCGTTGCGCCGCGCCGGCTTTACGCTCGAAGAACGCTCGCGGTTAGTGCAGTGGCTTGGCCAAACTGATAATCTGGAATTGATTGCAAAATTGAGTGATGCAGCGTTCTTAAAGGTTCTGGAAGATTGTGGTGTCAGCGCCGATCCGGCCAGGCGCCATTCGCATCGGTGGGCAGGCCCCTTGATTAATGAAGCGGCGCTGGCCAATGGTGAACCTCAGACCTGAGTCTATCATCCACACCCCTCCAATGCGCTACAATGGTGGCGGGCTTGCCGGGGCGCTGGAAGACATCAGACCCCGGCAGCGCACCCTTTGCCATAAACGTAGTCGATTGGCAGGAGAGTTTGAAGGAGCTTCGCCTTCCCAGGAAAACCCCTTTCCATCCCAGGGGGGCATGTGTATCCGAACGTGTGTTTCACGTGAAACAGTCGGTCAGGGGGATGTGGGGCTTCTAGTTGCCTGTGAGCAGACAGTGGCGCACCCTTGAAGGTTGTGACGCCCAGAAATGGAGGACGAAGATGTCCGCGCGGATCTTCAAGAACTTCATCGGCGGCGAGTTCGTTGCCAGCCGCAGCGGCAAGACCTACGAGCGGCGCAATCCGGCCGATCAGCGTGAGGTCGTCGGCATCTTTCAGGATAGCAATGCCGACGATGTGAACGACGCCGTGGCCGCGGCGAAGGCGGCCTATCCGGCCTGGCGTCGCGTGCCGGCCCCCAGACGCGGCGAGATCCTGCTCAGGGCCGCCGAGTTGCTGCAGGCGCGCAAGGAGCGCTACAGCCGCGACCTGACCCGCGAGATGGGCAAGCCGCTCTTTGAGGCCGGGGGTGACATCGTCGAGGCCATCGGCATGGCCCAGTACGCTGGCGGCGAGGGCCGGCGCATGCACGGCGTGACCACACCGTCGGAGTTGCCCAACAAGTTCCAGATGAGCATCCGCCAGCCTATCGGCGTGGTGGGGATGATTACCCCCTGGAACTTCCCCATGGCCATCGCCTCCTGGAAGATGCTCCCGGCCCTGGTGTGCGGCAACACGGTGGTCATCAAGCCCGGCGAGGACGCCTCGGTGAGCACCTACAACCTGGTGGAGTGCCTGGTCGAGGCTGGCGTGCCCCCTGGCGTGGTCAACATCGTCACCGGCTTCGGGCCGAGCGCCGGGCAGCCGCTGGTCGAACATCCTGACGTGCCGGTGATCTCTTTCACCGGCAGCACCGAGGTGGGCCGCCTGGTCTACGAACTGGGCGCGCGCCAACTCAAACGCGTCAGTCTGGAGATGGGGGGCAAGAACCCGCTGATCGTCATGGACGACGCCGATCTCGACCTGGTGCTGCAGGGGGTGATCTGGGGCGCCTTTGGCACCACCGGGCAGCGCTGCACCGCCACCAGCCGCCTGATCGTCCATCGTAACGTCGCGGCGACCCTGGTCGAGCGGATCGTGGATCGAGCGACGCGCCTGCGCATCGGCAACGGGCTGGACCCTGAGACCGAGATGGGGCCGCTGGTGAACGAGGATCAACTCCGGCGCGTGCTTGCGTATATCGAGCTTGGCCGGCGCGAGGGCGCGACGCTGCGCTGCGGCGGCGCGCACCTGACCGAGGGTGTCCATGCCCACGGCTTCTTCGTGCAGCCGACCGTGTTCACCGGGGTCACGCCACAGATGCGCATTGCCCGCGAGGAGATCTTCGGCCCGGTGTTGAGCGTGATCGAGGTGGCAGGCCTGGACGAGGCCCTGGCAGTGGCCAACGACGTGGCCTACGGCCTCTCGGCCTCGATCTACACCCGTGACATCAACGCCGCGTACCGGGCCATGCACGAACTCGAAGCGGGGATCGTCTACATCAACGCCCCGACCATTGGCGCGGAGATCCACCTGCCCTTCGGCGGGGTCAAGGCCACGGGCAACGGCCATCGCGAGGCCGGGCCGACCATGCTCGACGTGTTCAGCGAGTGGAAAAGCGTGTACGTGGATTACAGCGGGACGCTGCAGCGGGCGCAGATTGATAATGCGGAATAGGGCAAGCCAGTGACCCAACATCAAAGGGGCGGGCCTTGCGCCCGCCCCTTTGATGTTGTGATGGGCCTATCAGGCCGGCAGCGGCCCGGCCGCCGGTGGGGGAGTGGGCAACGCTGGCTTCTCAGCGGTCTTGCCGTTGCGGCTCATATCAATCGTCAACGGCTTGACGCGGCTGAGCAGTTCGGCCAGTTGTTCACCCTCAAGGGTCTCGAATTCGAGCAGGGCGTTGGCCATATCATCGAGAACGGCCCGGTTGTTGATCAGGATCTGCAAGGCGTTTTCGTAGGCCTCGACCGCCAGACGGTGAACCTCCTCGTCGATCTGGCGCGCGACCTCATCGCCATAGTTGCGCTGCTCGCTAATCTCGCGGCCAAGGAAGATCAACTCTTCCTTCTCGCCAAAGACCAGCGGGCCAAGCTTGTCGCTCATCCCGTAGCGCGTCACCATCGCGCGGGCGGTACGGGTCACCGAGACCAGATCCTGCGAGGCGCCGGTAGTAACCTCCTCGGGGCCGAAGACGATCTCCTCGGCGGCGCGGCCACCCATGGCCACCACCATCTCGGCCTTGAAGTAGGACAGGCTCTGCAGGCCGAGGTTGTCCTCATCGGGCAGGAAGAGTGCGTAGCCGCCCGCTCGCCCGCGAGGAATGATCGTCACCTTCTGCAACTTGTTGGCCCGCGGCATCGCCGCCCCGGTGATAGCGTGGCCAGACTCGTGGTAGGCGACGACCAGTTTCTTGCGATCGGTCATCACCCGCGAGCGCCGCTCAGGGCCGCCGAGGGCCACACGCTCGATCGAGTCCTGCAGTTCGGCCATTCCGATCTTCTTCTTTGAGCGCCGCGCGGCGAGAATCGCGGCCTCGTTCACGGCGTTCATCAGGTCGGCGCCGGAGAAGCCGGGAGTGAGGCGGGCGATGACCTCGATATTGACATCCTCGTCGAGCGGCTTACCCTTGGTATGCACCTTGAGAATGTCGATCCGTCCGCGAACATCGGGCGCATCGAGCACCACCTGGCGGTCGAAGCGGCCCGGGCGCACCAGCGCCGGATCGAGCACATCGGGGCGGTTGGTGGCGGCAATCACGATCACGTTGGTGTTGGTGTCGAAACCGTCCATCTCGACCAGGATCTGGTTAAGGGTCTGCTCACGCTCGTCGTGGGAGCCGCCCAACCCGGCGCCGCGCTGGCGACCGACGGCGTCAATCTCGTCAATGAACACGATGCAGGGCGCGTTGCGCTTGGCCTGGTCGAACAGGTCGCGCACGCGCGAGGCGCCCACGCCAACAAACATCTCGACGAACTCCGAACCGGAGATGCTGAAGAAGGGCACACCGGCCTCACCGGCCACGGCGCGCGAGAGCAATGTCTTACCGGTTCCGGGCGGGCCGACCATCAGCACGCCACGTGGAATACGCGCGCCGAGAGCGGCGAACTTATCCGGGTACTTCAAAAACTCAACGATCTCGGTGAGATCCTGCTTGGCCTCCTCCTGGCCGGCCACGTCGGCGAAGGTAACCGTCGGCTTGTCGCCGGCGAACATGCGCGCGCGGCTCTTGCCAAACGAAAGGGCCTGATTGTTCGAGCCCTGGGCCTGGCGCATGAAGAAGACGAAAAAGCCGATCAGCAGGAGGGTCGGGAGCAGGATGGTGAAAATGCTCAGCAGCCCGCCCCAGGCCGGGGCAGGACTGACCTTGACATTGATAAGCTGCTTGCCATCGGTGGATGTGAGCGGCACACCCCAGTCGGCGAGCAAGCCCATGACGCTATCGTTCGACTCCAGGCGCGAACGGTACTCCGTGCCGTCGGTGTAGGTGACGATGATCTGCTCGTCGCCGGCCTGCGCGGCAATCTGCTTGATCCGCCCGGCCTGCGCGTCGGCAATCACCTCGGCGATGCCCTTCTCACTACTCTGGGTCGAGTTTTGCCCAAAATACTGGAAGAACAGCGCAAGCGCGGCGACCAGGATGAGCAAATAGATAAAGCTATTCTTTAACCAGCGATTATCGCCCATTCGTTGTGTCCATCCCTCTAGGATAATCCCTGTACTGCGAGTTGAAAGCGACGGCGGATCGGCGCAACCAGATAACCTGAGTGCATTCGTCGCTGCGCTCGGGGAACGCACGTGGGGCGGCGTATGGTTCGAACGCGCCGCTCCAGCGCCGCGCATTCGGACGCCGTGACTAGATTATACCAAATGCGATCTGGCCCTTCAAGGGAACCAGATCACACGTGGATTGTAATCTGGCTCACTTCACACAGGGGTGTTTTTGTTTTCTTGGGAGGGCGCAGCCCTGCTAACCCCTCGCCGCCGGTGGGCGGGCTTGCCCGAAAAGGCGCCCCTCTCCCAAACCCTCCCCGCTGGCGGGACGGGGCTGCGGGAACCCTACGCGCCGTAGATCTCCGGCTTGAGGATGCCGATGTACGGCAAATTGCGGTAGTGTTCGGCATAATCGAGGCCGTACCCGACCACAAACTCATTGGGAATGTCAAAGCCCAGGTAATCGATGGGCACATCGGCGATGCGGCGCTCGGGTTTGTTTAACAGGGTGCAGATACGCAGACTGGCGGGGTTACGGCGGAGCAACTGCCCGCGCAGGTAGGCCAGGGTCAGGCCGCTATCAATAATATCCTCAACGATCAACACGTGGCGCCCGGCGATATCGGTGTCCAGATCTTTGAGCAGCCGCACCACGCCGCTCGACTCGGTTGAGGCGCCGTAGCTGGCCACGGCGATGAAGTCAATCGCCAGGGGCAGATCGATGCTGCGGGCCAGATCGACCATGAACATCGCGCAGCCCTTCAATACCCCAACCAGGAGCAGATCGCCCACTCCGGCGTAATCGGCGGTGATCTGCGTCCCTAACTCGGCGATGCGCGCCTGCAGTTCCTCCGTCGAAATGAGCACCCTGGCGATATCTCGATGCATACGCCCCTCTACTGCTTGCTGCTCCCCCTGCCGGGAAACTCACGGCAGCGCTTCCCGCGCGCTGATCAGCCCGATCCAGATTGTACCCTGACTCCGCCCCGTGGCGACGAAGCGCTGGTCGGCGCGATGCCCCGGCACCCAGACCACGGCGCTCGGGGTGGCGAGGATGGGCCAGGCATCGCGCAGCCCACGGGGCACCTTACGATCGACAAAGAAGTCTTGCAGCAAACGGCTGCCGGGCGCGCCGACGGGCCGGAAGCGGTCGCCGGGGCGACGCCGGCGCAGTACCAGGGGGCCGTCGAGGGCCCGTGGGTCGAGGGCGACCCACCAGGCCGAGCGGGCCATGGGCGCTTCGGTCTGCGCGACGCACATCCAGCCCGCGCCGAGATCGAGGCGGCCAGGTAACGTCAGGGGAAGTTCATCCACGGCAAGTTGCGGCGCGTCGTCAGGAGGAAGGGCGGCCAGAGGGGCCAGGATCAGGCGCTCCTGCTCCACGTCCAGACGCAGGCTGCTCCCCAGGCGCAACCGCCGGCCCGGATGTTGCGCCAGGGCGCAGGCGGCCTCGATCTGCCGCTGGCTTACCTCCACCAGGCCCAGACGCCCCGCGGCGCGCCGCAGGGCGTAGCGCCGCAGCGCCGGATGGAGCCTTTCCCACGCCGAGCGGCGCAGGACGACCGCCGTCGGGGTCTCCACGGCCAGCATCGGCCAGGCGGCGTCGAGTTGGGTTTGCAGAAAGTCATGGTCGGCGGCGCAGATCGCCGCGGTCCGGCCCAGCGTCTCCACGATACGTGGGTTCTCGGCGGCGAGAGCAGCGAGCAGGCGCCGGACGCGCGCGCGGGTGTAGCGCTCGGCCCGGTTGCTGGGGTCCTCCAACGGCGCGAGGCGCTGCTCACGGCAGTAGGCTTCAATGGCCGCGCGGGTGATACCGAGCAGGGGCCGGAGGAGCGGTGGCCCGGAGGGCGCCGGCGATCCTGGAGGTGCCGGCGGTGGCGCCTCGACCGGCCCGGCCCATTCTTCCCAGGGGGTCGCTTCGCGCATCCCGCGCAGCCCCGCGAGACCTGCGCCGCGCAGGAGGTGCAGCAGCACGGTTTCGGCCTGATCATCGGCCTGATGGGCCACCGCGACCGCCGAGGCGTTGACGGCGCGGGCCGTGGCCGCGAGGAAGGCGTAGCGGGCGCGCCGGGCGGCCGCCATCAGATTGTCGCCGCTGGCGCCCGCCAGCACGGCCACGTCACCCCGCCCAACGCTCACCGCCACCCCCCATGCCGTCGCCACATCGGCAACGTAGCGCGCCTCCGCGGGCGACTCGGGGCGCAGCCCGTGGTCGAAATGAGCGACGTGAACCTGGGGGCCACCGGCGCCGTGGAGGCGCCAGAGCAGGTGCAGCAGGCACAACGAGTCGGGGCCGCCCGAAACGGCCACCAGGATCAGGGCGTCGGGGCGCAGCAGCGCGTGAAGTTGGAGCACCGCGCGCAGGCGGGGGAGGAGGTCGCTCATGACTCAGAAAAAACTAACGAGTGACAACCTGCTGGTGTCACTCGCCCGGTGGTGTCGGAGGCGGGATTCGAACCCGCGACCTAACGATTATGAGCCGTTTGCTCTACCGCTGAGCTACCCCGACCATCACGCTCAATTGTACCACGGCAGGGAGACAGCGTCAACGAGCGCACGCGTGCCCCCAGGGCTTGAGCAAAGTCGTTGAGGTGGCGCACAGAAGAACACCGCGTCTGTCAGGATGGAGCGAGCACGCAACCATTCTGACAAAC
>DAOUDA010000333.1:0-2103 GCA_034431835.1 Chloroflexaceae bacterium
CTGATCGCGGGCCATTGGCCGACGCGCTGAGGCGTCAGGACGTCATCGCAAACTGGCGTGATAGCCATCAACACGGATGAGGTAGAACACCGACCAGGCAGGCGGTGGGAAAACCCGGTTCTCCCCGCAGCCGCCTTCTTTCACGTCAAGCGTTCATCGTAGAATCGTTGTATAACTCGCGGATCGAGCTATCCGGCATGACATCCCAGGTCTTTCCTCTTATCAAGGAGGGCTGTATGAGCGATGGAGCGCGGTCGCGCCTTTCGCCCGACCCGGGAGAGCGCCAGCAGCATCCGGGGTGGGAACACTACCAGCGGGCGATTGAGCTTCTTGAAAATTCTGACTGGTTTCCGGCGCTACAATGGTTAGCGATTGCCGAGACCGAGTTTCGCACCCAGAACAATCTACCGGGGTTGTGGCGGTCCTTGAGTGGTCAGGCGATGGCGCACTGGTGCGTGGGCGATATGGCGCTGGCGATGGCCCGCGTATCGGCAGCCATCCGTGTCGCCGAAGCGGCTCAAGACGTCCTCGGCATCGGGTTGACCGCCTGGCAGATGGCCGTTCTGATGGTGTTGCGGGGCGAGCATCAGCGCAGCGCCGAGTTCTTGATCCTCGCCGCCCGCGCATTGGAGACGCACGGCGCCGCCCGACAGGCTGCCGACCTCAAGGCCGTGGCGCATTTGTGCGTGGAACTCCTGCGCTGGCAGGAGTTGCACCGGCAGGGTCTTGCCGGACCTGGCACCGCCGCCGAGGTTATGCAGGCCGTGCAACGCGATTTGCACACCCGCCTGACCCGGGCGGCCGCCGATCTGCGCGTCTACACTGGCGAGCGTCTCTGGTCGGTCCAGGCGCCGATGCAGACCCCGGAGCCGGGGTCTGCCTCCAACCTGCTGCCGCCGGTGTCGCTGGGACAGCGCATAGCGCGCTGGTGGCGCGGGTTGCGCGCGGATCAGAGCCGCCCGGCGGCCTTACCGCCGGTTCTTCCACCGGTCCCTACGTTGCCGGCGCCATCGCTCACTGGCGTCGCTCCCCCTCCGGCAGCGGTATCGGCCCCCGCGCCAGACTCGTCGTCCCCAACCGAACCCCTCGTGACCCCTCAGGTCCTTCCCTCTTCTCCGCCCCCTCCGTCAGATCTCCCCGCGAGCGCGTCGCCTGACGTTGAGCTTTTTCCATTGCCGCGGCCCCACGGCGGCGCCAGGATCGCGGTGACCTGTTTCGGCCACTTCCGGGTGACGATTGATGACCAGCCGGTGGAGCGCTGGGAGAGCAGCCGCGCCCGGACCATCTTTAAGTACCTGGCCGTCCGGCGGACTACGCCGGTGCCGAAAGAGTTGCTGGCCGAGCTGTTCTGGCACGAGTCGGAGCCGGACCTCACCCGGCGCAGCCTGCACCAGGCGATCTACTGTCTGCGCCAGTCGCTTAAACGGGTGGCGCCCGACCTGTCGCTCGTCTTGTTTGCCAATGACTGCTACTACCTCAATCCTGAGGTGACGATGTGGGTTGACAGCGAGGAGTTCACGCGCCTGATCGACACGGCCCGGACGCGCCTCGCTGCGGGTGATCAGGCTGCGGCGATGAATGCCTACGCCACCGCCGTCGATCTGGTACGTGGCGAGTTTCTGGAAGAAGAGCGCTACGAAGCCTGGGCCGAAGAGTTGCGCCATACCTATCAGGCCATGGTCAGCGAGGCCATGCACCGACTGGCCAGTTACTACGCCAGCCAGCGCGAGTTCGCTACGGCCGTGCTCTACGCCCAGCGCATTCTCGCCCAGGAACGCTGCGACGAAGAGGCCCACCTGCTGCTGATGCGCGTCTATGTGGCCCAGGGCCTGCGCCATCTGGCGGTGCGCCAGTACCAGACTTGCCTCAACGCTCTGCGCACCGAACTGGGCCTGGATCCTTCTCCAGAACTCGAACAGTTCTACCGCACGTACGTGTTCACACCTGGGGGAAAGGAATCTTAGGAGGCAGCCGCTTGACTGAGCAGCCGGAGGCATGTGTCGAAGGGGTTGAGCCCGCGCGCCTGCCAGGTCGCGAACACACTGGCCAGCGCCTTGCGGGTCTTCGTGCCCTCGGGGCTGCGCGAGCCACCGCTGATCTTGC
>DAOUDA010000334.1:0-10932 GCA_034431835.1 Chloroflexaceae bacterium
GACCCTTCGCTCCGGCTACGCCTCCGCTCAGGGTGACAGGCGTACAGCGTACTGATGCGGCAGCAGGCCAACCTTCGTTGTAGTATTAGTCTGTGAAGTACGTTTCGTGGCATTTCCACCCTCCTTCCAGCCTCCCCCCGTTGGAGGAGGAGCCGGCCTCCCTCCCCCGACGGGGGAGGATTGGGGAGGGAGCGGGGGTGTAGCGAAAGACGTTGTTTACAGACCACTTATCCTCCCCGCAACCCCTGTTCCCTCCGCGGCGGGCGCGTAGCCGGCCGAAACGCGGACGTGTTTGCCGTCGTGGGCAGAACGAGAGAGATTGCGGAGGGCGCAGCCCTCCGCACCTCCCCCGACGTGGTACGTAACGGGCCATGCAGCGAAATGTTGCCTTACGCAGAAGTGAGGACCAATGTCCAGATTCATCGCCGCGATTGACCAGGGCACTACCAGCACCCGCTGCATGATCTTTGACCGCGGCGGAAACCTGATCGCTTCCGATCAGCGCGAGCACCAGCAGATCTACCCTCGGCCGGGGTGGGTCGAGCACGACCCCGAGGAGATCTGGCAGCGCACCCGGGCCGTGGTCCGTGGCGCGCTGCAGAGCGGCGGGTTGACCGCCCGCGATCTCGTCGCCGTCGGTGTGACCAACCAGCGCGAAACCACGGTGGTCTGGAACCGCCATACGGGCCAGGCGGTCCATAACGCCCTGGTGTGGCAGGACACCCGCACCGCGCCCCTGGTCGAGGAACTGGCCCGCGCCGGAGGCCAGGACCGCTTCCGCGCCAGAACCGGATTACCCCTGGCGACCTACTTTTCCGGCCCCAAGATCGCCTGGATCCTCGACCATGTCGCCGGCACGCGCGCCGCCGCCGAGGCGGGCGACCTGATCTTCGGCACAATTGACACCTTCCTGACCTGGTGGCTCACCGGCGGCCCCCGTGGCGGTGTTCACGTCACCGATGTGACCAACGCCTCCCGTACCATGCTGATGGACCTGGCCACCCTGGACTGGGACGAGGAGATCCTGCGCGTCCTGGGCATTCCCCGGGCCATGCTGCCCAGGATCATGCCCAGCAGTACGGTCTACGGTTACGCGACCGATCTGCTGGAGGGCGTGCCGGTGGCCGGTTTGCTCGGCGATCAGCAGGCGGCCATGGTCGGCCAGACCTGTTACGCCCCCGGCGAGGCCAAGAACACCTATGGCACCGGCTCGTTCCTGCTACTCAACACCGGTACGACGCCGGTCGTCTCACGGCACGGCCTGCTCACCACGGTGTGCTATCAATTCGGCGACGCGCCGGCGGTGTACGCCCTGGAAGGCTCGATTGCCATCACCGGCGCCCTGGTGCAATGGCTCCGCGACAACCTGGGCCTGATCACCTCCGCCGCCGAGGTGGAGGCCCTGGCGAGCCTGGTGGAGGATACCGGCGGCATCTACTTCGTGCCCGCCTTCTCGGGCCTGTTCGCGCCCTACTGGCGCTCCGACGCGCGCGGGGTGATCGTTGGCCTGACCCGCTATGTCAACAAGAGCCACCTGGCCCGCGCCGCGCTGGAGGCCACCGCCTACCAGGTGCGCGACGTGGTGGACGCGATGGAGCGGGACTCGGGGGTGCGCCTGTCGGCCTTGAAGGTGGACGGCGGCATGGTGGCGAACAACCTGCTCATGCAGTTCCAGTCCGACATCCTCAACGTGCCGGTCGTGCGCCCAGGCGTTATCGAAACCACCGTCCTCGGCGCGGCCTACGCCGCCGGGTTGGCGGTAGGCTACTGGCGGCATCTCGACGAACTGCGCGCCAACTGGAGCGTGGACCGCACCTGGCATCCCCAGATGGACGAAGCCCGGCGCGAGCGCCTGTACCAGGGCTGGAAGAAGGCCGTCACACGCACCTTTGAGCCGTGACCCCGCCCGATGGGAGGGTGTGGGAGGGCCAGGCCCTCCCTGGCATGTTATGCGTTACCTGCCGTCGCACCATGTAAATTTCATTGCAAAGATAAACTCTTATTCTCATGTGAAAGGAACGACTGAAGTCGTTATTACGATGGATTCCGGGATGGATAACATCTCCACATGAGCACAACCACGTAATAACGACTTTAGTCGTTATTACGTGTTCCAGGAACGACTAATGAAGATTAAGAATTAAATCCGTGCCGCGAGGTCGCGCGTTCTTTGGGCTGCGGGCTAAAGCCCTTGCTTAGTACTACAACGAGGGTTGTCATTCCGAGCGAAGCGAGGAATCCCGGCTTTGATGCCAAACTGAGACCCTTCGCTCCGGCTACGCCTCCGCTCAGGGTGACAGGCGTACAGCGTACTGATGCGGCAGAAGGCCAACCTTCGTTGGAGTATTAGTACATTGAAGCCCCTTTGGGGCTTGCACGATCTCAGCCAGGGCTTTAGCCCGCAGCGCCCAGGAATACCGGACTATTTGCTTAATAAGTCGTTACTTCGATGATTTAGCAGTCCTACGCCATCTCTCAACAGCGACCGTGCGTACGGACGCAGCGCGCTGCGTCCGTACGGGTACGTCTGATACTCCGGGCTTCACAACCTGAACAGGATTGCTACAGAGTTACCCTGCCCAATTGTACGATATCGCTGGAGCGCGTAATGTCGTATAGTTGTGTCTGTTCCGCATGCAACAGAAGGAACGCGCAGCGCCATGGCACGTGTGCTGATCCTGTTTGCCCACCCCGCGCTGGAGAAGTCGCGGGTGCACCGGCGTCTCATTCGCGAGGCGTATACCGTCGAAGGCGTTACCGTCAACGATTTGTATGAGGAGTACCCCGATTTTCAGATCGATGTGCCCCGAGAACAGGCGCTGCTGCTTGAGCACGATCTGATCGTATTTCAGCATCCATTGTACTGGTATAGCACACCAGCGATCCTGAAACAGTGGCAGGACCTGGTGCTGGAGCATGGCTGGGCCTACGGCTCGCGCGGTGACGCCCTGCGTGGAAAGGTGGCCCTGAGCCTGATCAGCACCGGCGGCGCCGAGGCGGCCTACCAACCTGGCGGGTTCAATCGCCACACGCTGGCCGAGTTCCTGGCGCCCATCGCGCAGACGGTGCGGCTGTGCAAGATGGTCTATCTACCGCCGTATGTGATCTACGGCGCCCACCGGATGAACGACGAGGACATTATGCGTGCCGTCGCTCGCTACCGCGAGGTGTTGCTGGCCCTGCGCGATGAGCGGATTCACCATCCCGCGGTGCGCGATCTCCCGGTGTTGAATGGCGCGGTCCACGCGCTGGTGGAAGGATCGTATGACGAGCGATAACTGGCTGTTACAGGCGTTCGTCTACCTGGCCGCGGCGGTGATCGCCGTACTGCTGGCGAAGCGGCTGGGCATGGGTTCGGTGCTGGGGTATCTGCTGGCCGGGGTGGCGATCGGGCCGTTCGGTCTGCGCCTGATTGGCGCCGAGGGCCAGGACGTCATGCACGTCGCCGAGTTCGGTGTGGTGATGATGCTGTTTGTGGTGGGCCTGGAACTGGCGCCCGCGTTGCTCTGGCGCCTGCGACGGCCGATTTTTGCCCTGGGCGGGCTGCAGGTGCTGGTGACGGCGCTGGTGGTGGTCGGCGCGGCTACGGCGCTGGGCCTTCGCTGGCAGGAGGCGCTGGCAATTGGTCTGATCCTGTCGCTCTCTTCAACGGCGATCGTTCTGCAGACCCTTGCCGAAAAGGGCCAGTTGCGCGGCGCCGGTGGCCAGAGTTCCTTCGCCGTGCTGCTCTTCCAGGACATCGCGGTGATCCCGATGCTGGCGATCTTTCCGCTCCTTGCCACCCATCGCGCCAACGGCCACGGCGCGGAGACCCACGCGGCGACCACGTGGACGGCAGGGTTGCCGCCCTGGGCGCAAACGCTGGCGGTACTGGGCGCAGTGGCCGCCGTGATTCTGGCGGGGCGGTTCCTGATCCGTCCGGCATTGAGGGTCATCGCGCGCACCCGCCTGCGCGAACTCTTCACTGCCGCGGCGCTGTTGCTGGTGGTCGGGATTGCGCTGCTGATGATCCAGGTTGGTCTGAGCCCGGCCCTTGGCGCCTTTCTGTCCGGTGTCGTGCTGGCGAACAGCGAGTATCGCCACGAACTGGAGAGCGATATCGAACCATTTAAAGGGCTGCTGCTGGGCCTGTTCTTCATCGCTGTCGGCGCGTCGATTGACTTCGCGTTGATTATGGCCCAGCCGCTCCTGATTGCCGCGCTCGTGGCAGCAATTGTCGCACTCAAGTTCGGGGTGCTATTTACCCTGGGGCGCGCCTTCGGCCTGAGCTTCGACCAGGGCATGCTCTTCGCTCTGGCCCTGCCGCAGGTGGGCGAGTTCGCCTTTGTGCTCTTCGCCTTCGCGAACCAGGAGGGTGTGCTGGAGGCATCGGTCACCGGCCCACTGGTGGCGGCGACGGCGCTGTCAATGGCCCTGACCCCGCTGCTGCTGCTGGTCAACGAACGGCTGGTGCAACCGCGCTCTGGCACGCGCGAGCGCGCCGAACGCGAACCGGACCTCATCGAGGCGCGGCGCCCGGTGATCATCGCCGGGTTCGGCGGTTTCGGTTCGACCGTGGGCCGGCTGCTAAAGGCCAATGGCGTGCCGACCACCGTGCTGGAGTACGACTCGGACCGGGTGGATCTCCTGCGTCGGTTGGGGTTAAAGGTCTACTACGGCGATGCCACACGGTACGATCTGCTGGCATCGGCGGGCGCCGGCGAGGCCCAACTGCTGGTACTGGCCCTGGATACGCCCGAGCGCACGCTGGAGGTGGCGCATACCGCAAAGAAGCACTTTCCCCAACTGGGCATCATGGCCCGCGCCTTCGACTGGAGCGATGCCCTGGAACTCAGGGCCGCCGGTGTCGAACACGTCTACCGTGAATCGCTGGATACCGCCGCGCGCATGGGCGCCGATGCGCTGCGCCTGGCCGGTTTCCGCGCCCACCGCGCCTATCGCGCCGCCCAGACGTTCGTGCGCCACGACGAGGCCGCGCTTGGCGAGTTGTACCAGCACCGTGACGATATGAACGTCTATTTGAGTGAGGCGCGCCGCCGGATCGAGAACCTTGAGCGGATCATGCGCGCCGATCGCGAGGAGCCTGGCCTCGACCGCGACGCCGGCTGGGACGCCGAGTCGCTTCGCGAAGAGGTGCGCGCCGGCGCCTTTACCGCGGCGCCCCCGCCATCCAGATAGCCCCGCGCGCCCGCCGCGGCGCCATCCTGCCTGGGCCGGCGATTACCGCCCCGCTCTCGCCAAATCGGGGCACTGTGCATCAATAAACCTTAATCGCGGTCGAGCGGCCGCGGCAACCCGCGGCGGAAGAGGTCCACCACCGTGTCGGCCAGGCGTTCGGCGTCAGGTTCATCAATGACGCTCAGCCGCCCGACGCTGGGCGTGAGACTGAGAGCGTAGTAGGCCCGCACCAGGCTGGGAACATCCGCGCCGGGGTCAATTTCGCCGGCCTGGATCGCCTCGTGGAACGCAGCGACGATCGTTTCGTCAATGCGCATCAGGCAGGCGCGAGAATGGGGATGACGCTCCAGCAGGTCAACGATCTCGGGCAGCCACAGTTGCATGGTGCTGGTGCGGTGCTCGACCTGGAGCCGCACGCTGGTGTGCAGGAAGCGCAGCAGTCGCTCCAGCGGCGAAGCGGAACGTTCGCCGGCTACCAGGGCCAGGGTGCGCTCGATAAGTTGGGTCGCCATCGCCGCGATCAGATCTTCTTTGGTAGGGAACTGGTTGTAGAGCGTCGGTTTGGAGACCCCCACACGTGCGGCCAGTTCGTCCATCGACATAGCCGCGTAGCCGCGCTCGGTCAGCAGTTGATGGGTGGCCTCGAGGATCTCCTCACGGAGCATCTGGCGACGACGTTCGCGGAGTGAGTGGGTCATAGGACAAGGTATCTTCGTCGATTCGCTCTGTTTTTGAACACGGGGCCACCGGGTTGCCCCGCGCCCCGGCGGGCCGGGGTGGCAGGCGCCCCGTGGGCCGGGGCGCCTGGGGGCGCTTCGATCACCCTTCTGTTTTGATGCTCACCCTGGCGCTCATCCCCGCCCGGAGCGCCGAGTCCTGGCCGTCGAGGGTGATCCGCACGGTGTAGGTGCGCACGTTGCCGACCACCGTGGCGGTCGGCGCGATATAGGTCACCGTGCCGGCAAAGGTCCTGCCGGGAACGGCGTCCACGGTTACGCTGGCGGGCATGCCCTCGCGCACGCGGGCCACATCGGTGTCGCTGACGTTCACCTCGACCCGGAGTTCGCTCAGGTCAACCACCTGCATTGCCGGGAGGACCCCCGTGCCGACCGGGTCGCCGGGATCGATGTTGACCTGGGCGACAACACCGTCGAAGGGCGCGCGCAGCACCGACTTGTCGAGGTTGAGCCGGGCGGACTCGAGGGCCACTTCGGCGGCGGTTACCTGGGCCAGGGCGGCGGCCAGGGTCGCCGCGCTGGGATCGGCGGTGATGCGGGCCAGATTAGCGCGCGCGGCCGCCAGGCTGGCCTCGGCGGCCTGGAGGCCGCCGGCGCGCTGGTCGCCGCGGAGCTTGTCGAGGTTGGCCTGGGCCTGTGCCACCTGGGCGGCCACGGCGGCGCGTTGTTCGGCGGTGGCGCCGTCGAGCAGCCGCTGGAGGCTGGCCTGGGCCTGGCGCAGTTGCGCCTCGGCGGCCTGCAAGCCCTCGATTTCGGCCTGCTGTGCCTGCTCGAAGGCTACGCGGGCCTGCTCGAGCTGGGCCTCGGCGGTCTGCACGGCGCGCAGGGCCGAGGCCTCGCGGTCGCGGGCCTCCCGAGGCAACTCGACGGGCAACTTCTCTAGCTCACGGTTGCGCCAGTAGATCGTGCTATAGGCGTCCTGGGCGTCGCGGAGCTGGTTGGCGGCCTGCTCCACGCGCAACTGGGCGCTGGTCTTGGAGGCCGAGAGATTGGCCCGCTGGAGCTCGAGATTGGCGGCGGCCTGTTGCACCGCCGCCTCGGCCTGCTGCAGATCGGTGGCTTTGGGGCCGGCTTCGATCTCGGCCTGGCGCGCCAGAGCCGATTGGAGGGCCCGCTCGGCGGCGGCGATGTCGGCGTCGGTGACGCTGCCCCGCGCCTGGCGCAGCCCTGCCGCGGCCTGGGCCACCTGGGCGCGGGCCGCGGCGATTTCCTCGGCGCTGGCGCCCTCGACCAGCCGGTCGTAGTTGGCCCGCGCCTGGGCCAGGGCGGCCTCGGCCTGGCGCACCTGCAACTCCAACTCGGCCCGGTCCAGGCGGGCCAGTTCCTGGCCGGTTTGCACCCGCGCGCCCTCTTCGACCAGTACCTCGGCGACGACGCCCGGCACGCGGAAGCTCAGTTCGGCGGAACTACGGGCGGCGATCTCGCCGGAGGCGGTGACGCCGGGGTTCAGAATGGGTACGGGCGTCGGCGCGGCCTGCCCGGCGGGCGCGGGAACACTACCCGCGCCTACCGGGGCCGTGGTCGGCAGTACCATCGTCGGCCGGGTTTCGACCGTGGGCTGCGGCGCGGTGGTCGGGGCGGCGCAGGCCGCCAGGGCCGCGGTCAGGAGCGCAATCGCGAGAATCTTCTGGTACACGGAACAGACTCCATATTACTAACGTGAAAATCCGATAGCCGATAGCCGATAGGGCCGCAGCACGCGGCGGCCGGACGCGGGCCGGTTTTCATCGGGCGGTGTGTACGCATTTCATGGACGGCTGATGTAATTTTGGATTTTGGATTTTGGATTGGGGAATATGGGGTGCGAATGAGATCTGGTCGTCATGGGCCCGCGCTGGATTTGACAGGGATATGAGACGGTCCGGGAGGGCCATGCCCTCCCAGGATCGTTCTTGTACATCCCGGTGGGATGGCGACGGCGGCGACAGGCTGTGCTACAATCTCTGCCGTCAGACGCAAGTATTGCCCGACAAAGGAGTTCCGGCCATGACCGACAGCTTCCGGATCGAGAAAGACTCGCTCGGCGAGATGCAGGTGCCGGCCAACGCCCTGTACGGCGCACAGACGCAGCGCGCCGTGCTCAACTTCCCCGTCTCGGGCATGAGGCCCTACCCGGCGTTTGTGTGGGCACAGGGGGTGATCAAGCGGGCCGCGGCTGAGGTGAACCGTGACCTGGGTCTGCTCGAGGCGCGCCTGGCGGACGCGATTATCCAGGCTGCCGATGAGGTGCTCGCGGGCAAGCACGCCGATCAGTTCGTGGTCGATCCTTTTCAGGCCGGCGCGGGCACCTCGCACAACATGAACCTGAACGAGGTCATCGCCAATCGCGCCAACCAGATCCTCGGCTTCGCCCTCGACGACCCGAACAAGCCGGTCAGCCCCAACGATCACGTGAACATGGCCCAGTCCACCAATGACACCATTCCTACCGCCATCCGGCTGGGGTGTCTCTGGCGGATCGATGAACTGCTGGCAGCGATTGACGGTCTGGCCAATGCCCTGGAGGCCAAGGCCCAGGAGTTCGACGACGTGGTGAAGTCGGGGCGCACGCACCTGCAAGACGCGGTGCCGGTGCGCCTGGGGCAGGAGTTCGGGGCCTACGCCCTGGCGGTGCGCAACGACCGCGAGCGTATCGCCACCGCCGCCGAGCGTTTGCGCCGGCTGGGGATCGGCGGCACGGCGACCGGTACGGGCCTGAACGCCCATCCCGAGTACCACCAGCGCATGGTCGAGAAGCTCAGCGCGTTGACCGGGCAGAGTCTGCGGAGTTCGGGCAATCTGTTCGAGAGCATGCAGAGCATGGCCGACCCGGCCGACTTCTCGGCGGCGCTGCGGACCCTTTGCATCACCCTGACGCGGATCGCCAACGACTTCCGCCTGCTCTCCTCCGGTCCCGCCACGGGTCTGGACGAGATCCGCCTGCCGGCGGTGCAGCCCGGGTCGAGCATTATGCCCGGCAAGGTCAACCCGGTGCTGGCCGAGATGCTGAACATGGCCTGCTTCCACGTGCAGGGCAACGACCTCACGGTGAGCCTGGCGGCGCAGGCGGGGCAACTCGAGCTGAACGTGATGATGCCCATTATCGCCCACAATCTCTTCGAGATGATGCACGTGCTGATCGGGGCGATCAACGCCTTTACGACCAGGTGTGTGGTGGGTGTGACCGCCAATCGGGAGAAGGCCGAGGGCTGGCTGGCCAAGAACGCCATTCTGGTGACGGCGCTCAATCCGGTGATCGGCTATCTGAACGGTGCGGCGGTGGCCAAGGAGGCCATGGCCACGGGCAAGACGATCAAAGAGGTGGTCGTCGAGAAGGGCCTGCTCAGCCCCGAGGAGGTGGACCGGCTGATTGACGCGCGCAAGATGACCGAGGGCGGCATTCAGGGGATCGCCGCCGCGGGGTAGAAGCGGCGGGGAAACCAGGTTCCCCTGGACCCCTCCAACCGACATTCGGGCGGCGATCGCCCTCTCTATCAAGCAGGGGCGTAGGGAAACCAGGTTTCCCCACGCCCCCTGGTCGTCTATCACCACGCCGTTACGCCTCCAGGGCCTCGGCCAGGGCCTTGAGGCCCTGGGCGCTGTTGAAGTACAACAGGTGGTCGCTCGCCACTTCCCGGATCTGGGGGGCGGGCACGCGGGTGGCCGGGACGCCGCTGCTGCTGGCGATGCTCACGGCGATGTCGTTGGGCTGGCCGAAGAAGGCCAGGTTCGCGATCGCCTCGCGCAGCCGCTCCGGCGCCAGGCGGGCCAGCAGGCGCTCGATAAGGGCGGGCTTCGTCCGCTCGGGTTCCAGCGCGTGGGGGAGCAGCGCGGTGTTGCCGGCGAGGATGGCGTAGGGCGTCCCCGGATCGGGGCTATCGGCCAGGGTCCTGAGGAAGTCGGAGCCGGGGCGCATTTCATCAAGGGTGACATCAACATCGCGGCCGCCGGGCAGGGCGAACCAGCCGCCGGTGTGCAGGGTATCGCGCCCGGTGGAGAGGGCGAAGGCCGTGGCCTCCTGGGGGGTCAGCAGAAACGTGCTGACGGGTCGCTGGCGCGTATCGGTGGGCGCGCGGCGCGCGACGGCGCCGTCGTCTGCGGCGATGCGCGTGCCGGTGCCGGAGTGACAGCAGTCGAGCACGACGGTGACCTGCGGACCGTTGGCGGCGAGCCCGGCGATCAGTTGGGCCAGTTCCTCGAACGAACCGGTGCTGGCGTCGTTGCAGGCCCGCGCGACGGACGGTCTGGAGCAGGCGGTAGCGGCTGATCAGGCTGTTGGAACCGCCAGGGCCGTCATCAACGGAGGCCACGACCGCGCCCCGCGGTTCGATCAGATCGAGCCAGGGGTCAAGGCCGCTGGAGGTGGCGCGCATGCTCAGGCCCTCGTCCCATGTGCCGTCACGTGCGGCTCAGGCGCCCGTCGCGGGCCTGGTGGGTGCGGAGCGCCCGGGGCCCGCCCGGCCCCGCCAGGTTACTGCGGGGCCGGGCGGCCCACCACGAGCAGCGAGACGCCCCTCCCGGCCCGCCTGTCACCGGATGATCACCGGCAGGTAGACCCGATTCCAGCTTGCCCGGGCCTGTTGCGTGGCGTCTTCGGCCTCGGCGGCGCGCAGGGCCTCCAGGTAGGGCGTCAGGTCGGTATCGAGCGGAGCGGCATCCAGTTCCGCTACCTCGGATGCCAGGCCGGCCGGCAGGGCGCCGGTGGCCTGCCGCACCAGCAGGGCGAAGCTCAGCACGATCTCGGCGGGGGTGAAGTTGCAGTGCCCGAAGCGGGTGATCGGGATCACCGTCACCCGCCCGGCCCCCTCGGGACGGGCCTTCAGCCAGTAGAGCAGGCTCTGGTCGAAGCGCACCACCTCGTCCTGGATGGTGTGGGGCATGACGATGGGGATGCGCGGCTTGCCGCTGGTCTCGTAGTTGGTGCGGATTGCGGCCAGCGCCGCCGGCCTGGCCCGGAAACGGGCGACGCGCAGGTTCAGCAGCAGGTCGTTGTTGGAGCCCCAGTACCAGCGGGTCAGGTTGTCGAAGGGGTTGCCGC
>DAOUDA010000335.1:0-6310 GCA_034431835.1 Chloroflexaceae bacterium
TCGCGGGCCATTGGCCGACGCGCTGAGGCGTCAGGACGTCATCGCAAACTGGCGTGATAGCCATCAACACGGATGAGGTAGAACACCTGCCTTCCGGGTTTGCTATAATTCAGGTCAGTTGCGACCTGATACGTGGCGCATCTGGCAACTTCCCTTACGCGGGGGGTGAGGAAGTGATTTTCTGGGAGGGCTGCGCCCTCCCGGACCCTCCCGTTCAGGAACCTGCCGGAGGCGCCGATCTGTCGGGCATCACCATGCGCATACCCCGCGAGTACCAGGAAGACCTCGAGGCCCGGGTGCTCTCCACCTTTGCTGCCCGCAGCAGCGCCGCCGTGCGCGACCGCCCCGAGCCGCCCTGCGCGGTGCGCCCGGCCTATCAGCGCGACCGCGACCGCATCCTGCATTCCAAAGCCTTCCGCCGCCTCAAACACAAGACGCAGGTGTTCATCGCCCCCCCGGGCGACCACTACCGCACCCGCCTGACCCACACCCTGGAGGTCACCCAGATCGCCCGCACGGTCGCGCGCGCCCTGCGCCTCAACGAGGATCTGACCGAGGCGATTGGCCTGGGGCACGACCTGGGGCACGCGCCCTTCGGGCACGCCGGCGAAACCGCCCTGACCCGCATCTACCCCGACCACTTCCGCCACAACGAGCAGTCGCGGCGCATCGTCGAGGTGCTTGAACAGGGCGGCCAGGGCCTCAACCTGACCTACGCCGTCCGCGAGGGCATCTACCTGCACTCCAAGGCCCGCCGCGACATTATGACGACCGCCTGGGGCACCGCCAGCACGCTCGAGGGCCAGTTGATCAAGATCTGCGATAGCGTGGCCTACATCAACCACGACATTGACGACGCCATTCGCGCCGGGGTGCTGCGCGAGGAGGAACTACCCGCCGAGGCCGTCGCGGTGCTCGGTCGCAGCCACCGCGAGCGCATCAATACCATGGTCAGCGACCTGATCCACTTCAACTGGTGGGCCACCGGCGAAGCTGACCCGCCCGATCCGCCGCTGATCGGTATGAGCCCGCACGTGCTCGCCGCCACCAACCAGTTGCGCGACTTTATGTTCCGCGCCGTCTACCAGGACCGGCGCGCACGGGCCGAGAGTGAAAAGGCCCGCTTTATTGTCGAGACGCTGTATGCTCATTATGTCAAACACCCTGACGAGATCCCCGACGAATTGCGGCGCATCAACCAGCAGCGCGGCGAACCTGTCGAACGTATGATCGTTGACCACATCGCCAGCATGACCGACCGGTACGCGATTGAGACCTTCAAGCGGGTGTTTATTCCCCGAACCTGGGGCGGGTAGCAACGAAGGGGTGTGGGGCGCCCTGCTGGTCCCACACCTCGCCAACCGGCATGAACCAGATCGACGACGTTCGCAACCGCACCGACATCGTGGAACTGATCACCACCCTGGGCGTGGGTCTCCGCCGCACGGGCCGCAGCTACGTCGGCTTTTGCCCCTTCCACCCCAACACCCGCACTCCGGCCTTCACGGTCTATCCCGACACCCAGAGCTTCTACTGTTTTGGCTGCCACGCCTCGGGCACCGCCTTCGACTTCGTGATGCGCCAGCAGGGCCTGGACTTCCGCGGCGCGCTGGAGTTCCTGGCCGCCCGCGCGGGCGTCACCCTCGCCCCGCGCAGCGACAGCGAGCGCCAGGAGGACACCCGCCGCGCCCGGCTGCTCGAACTCAACGCCCTGGCGGCGCGGGTCTTCAACCACGTGCTGCTGTCCACCCGGCGCGGCGAAGCGGGCCGCGCCTACCTGGAGCGGCGCCAGGTCGGCCCGGAGATGGTCGAGGCCTTCCAACTGGGCTACGCGCTCGATGAGTGGCATTTCCTGCTCGAGTATCTGACCGAGAAGAAGGGCTACCCCCCCGAAGAGGTCGAAGCCGCCGGCCTGGCCGTGCGCCACGAGAGCGGGCGGCTCTACGACCGCTTCCGGGGCCGCCTGATCTTCCCCATCCGCAACGCGAAGGGCGAGACGGTCGGCTTTGGCGGGCGGATCATCGGCGACGGGCAGCCCAAGTACCTCAACTCCCCCGAAACCCCGGTCTACAAGAAGGGCGAATTGCTCTACGGTCTCGACCTGGCCCGCGAGGCCATTCGCACCGAGGACCGCACCATCGTGGTCGAGGGCTACTTCGACGTGATCAGCGCCCACCAGCACGGCTTTCGCAACGTGGTCGCGCCCCTGGGCACCGCCCTGACCCGCGGCCACATCGCCCTGCTCAAGCGCCTCTCGCACAACGTCGCCCTGGCCCTCGACGCCGACGCCGCGGGCCAGCGCGCCACCCTCAAGGGGCTGGACGCGCTGCGCGAGAGCGCCGAAGCCGAGGGGCGCATGGTCGCCACGGCCCAGGGCGTCGTGCGCCTGGAGAGCGACGTGGCCCTGCGCATCATCCGCATGCCCGAGGGCCGCGACCCCGACGAGGTGATCCGTGCCGACCCGGACCTGTGGCGGCGCCTGGTGGCCGAGGCCGTGCCGGTGATGGAGTTCTATCTGAGCGCCTACACCGCCGGGCTCGACCTCACCCGCCCCGAGGAGCAGCGGCTGGCTCTCGACCGGCTCTTGCCGCTGGTAGCCGAACTCGACGCGACCCAGCAGCGGGTCTACCTCTCGCGCCTGGAACAGGTCATCGGCGTCCGCGCCGAACTGATCCTCGACCTGCTCCGCGGCGACCCGGCCGCGCGCCGGCCGACCCTCCGCGACGGCAAGGGCCGGCCCCGGCGCGGCGAGGACCGCCCCGCCACGCCACCGCCTCCCAACGAGGCCCCCCATCCCGCCGAGGGCGGCGCCGCGCCCGTCCCTCCCTCGCCCCCCACCCTCGACGCCCGGCGGGCCACCGAAGCCTACCTGCTGGCCCTGGCCCTCTACCACCCCAGCGTGGACGCCGCGGTCGAAGCCTATCTCGAAGCCGGTCTGGCGCGCCATCCTGCGATGCGCGATCTCTTTGGAGGCGGGCTGGAAGATCTGCTGGAAGAGCCGTTACATCGGGAACTCTGGCGCCACTTCACGACGCTACCACCAGCGTGGCGTCCCGCCACCCCGGAGCAGGTGCGGGCGTGGGCCGAGGGGCAGGACGAACCCTTCCGAGAAACGGCCCTGCGCCTGATTGCCGTGGCCGAGCGGCGCCCCCAGACGCTGCGCTACCGCCACGAGGCCGAGGCGTGCGCCCGCAAGTTGCGCGAGGCCCAGATCGCGGCGCGCATCAGCCAGATCAAGGAGCGCGCGCACGCCCTGGAGGACGCCGAGGAGTTCGAGCGCCTCGCCCGTCTGCAGGCCGAGATGGCCCTCTACCGCGCCACGGTCCAGCGTCCGCGGCGCAGCAGCACCTTTCCCGACGCCCGCGACACCCTCGGCCAGGAGTGAGCTTACCCTTCCCCCAGCAACGGCTCGGCCAGGCGCAGGGCCATTTTGAGGTAGAAGGGCAGCATCAGTTCCATTTCCCACTTGAGCTCGATATTGGGCAGCACCACGCCGTGGTACGTGCTGGCGTGATGCAGGGCGGCCAGGGGCTGGGCCAGTTCAAAGGCCGCCACCAGGTCGCGCCCGGGGAGCAGTTCGGCCCAGGGGCGCAGGTAGGCGTCGCGCAGACGCTCGCGCACGCCGGGCAGACGGGGAAAGAAGTCTTCGATCTCCACCAGGAAGAGCAGCGGGCTGAAGAAGGGGTGGCTGATCGAGCTGTCGGACCAGTCGAGGAAGGCGAAGCCCGCGCCGGTAACCACCACCTGGCCGGCCCAGAAGTCACCGTGTTCGAGGGTCGCGGGCAGGTCATAGGCGGCGAGGCGCGCGGTCAGAACGTCCAGGCGCGCGGCGAGGGCGTACAGGCGTCGCAACTCGTCCGCTGAGAGCCCGGCAGGGCTGGCGGGCATGGCCGCGGCAGGGTCGGCCAGCAACGGCGCCAGGCGCGCGGCGAGGGTCGCGAGGGGCCGTTCGGGGGCCCCGGCGGCGCGCAGGGCCGGCAGATGGGCGGCGCTGGCGATCTGCACCTCGGCGAAGGTCGCCAGCGCCCGTTCCCAAAGTTCCACATCATCACAGCGCGTATCGAGGGTTGGCCCCCGCAGTTCCCGCATGAGCAGCCAGCCCCGGGCGGGATCCACCGCCACTGGCCGGGGAAAGCGGGCGGGATCGGCGGCGGCCAGGACGGCCGTCAGCGCCGGCTCGTGGGCGAAGATCGGCGGCACGGCCTTGAGGTAGACCGGGCCTTCCGGCGTTGGCAGACGCAGAATCGCCGAACGCTGCCACGAACGTAACTGCTCCGCCGGTCCCGTCGGCGGCATCCCGGCGCCGGTCAACTGCTCGGCGGCCCAGCGGGTCGCGGCCTCGTGCCAGCCCGGCAGGTACCAGGGCGCGCGTTGCCGGGGCGCGCCGGCGTACCAGGCGAACCACTCGGCCAGCGGGCGACGATGGCCCTCCACCTCCAGCGGCAGGCCTCCGACCTCCTCGCGGGCCACCCAGCGCCCCCCTGGCGGCGGGCGCCAGGAGGGATCGCGCGGCACCGCCGCGTAGAGCTTCGAGACCACCTCCGCCTCGCGCCGATAATCAATCGCCAGGCAGCGCAGCGTGGTCGCGGAGACGCCCAGCACCTCGCGCAGCCCCTGGTTGACGTGGGCCACGTCCTGCCAGACGTGGCGCTCACCATGCGCGAAGTGCGGCAGGCGCCAGCCTTCCATGCCCGGCAGGAGGAGCAACCGGTCCTCGCGAGGGTGAATAACCGCCACGTGGTACTCGTAGCGTACCGGCAGCGCGCGTATGGACATAGTGGTCGTCTTTCGGCTCCTCCGGCGCGCGGGGTTACCCAATGGTCACCCTGCTGACCGTGTGTCGGGTAGCATGCCCGGTGAGGCCAAAGCATCGGCCCAACAAGCGCCACCCGGCAACGCAGCTCGGACGCGGTACAACGTATGGTACCATACACTCGAAACGTATACGGTACCCGGCCCTTCGTCGCCAGGGCTGATGTAACGTCCTCGGGGCGAGCCCCAAACTCCGTAGTTGGTCGTGGCGGCTACGCCGCCACACCCAACGAAACCCGACCGTATCGGGCGGCATAGCCGCCCCTACCCTTCGCCAGGGGCGAACCTTGCGTCAGCCCTGCCCTGGTCGAAGGGCCCGTGCACCGGGGCAAGCCCCAAAACCCATTGTCCGGAGGGTCTGGCGATACGGCCCCGGCCCCTCCGAACAAGCCATCCCTCTGGGAACGGCTGCGCCGCCCCCAGCCGGCTGCGGGAGGCGAACGTTGCGCAGCCCGGCCAATTATCGGAACCTCCTATGCCTGCTGCATCCACCACCACACCAACCACCCCCCGCGAGCGGGGCCTGGGTTACGCCCTGGCGGGCGGTCTGGTGATCACCGCCGTCGCGATCGTGATTGGCGGGCTGCTCTTCGCCTGGCTGTTGCTGGCCACCCGCGGCCCGAGCGCCCCGGAACTGCTCGCCGCTGACGTGCAACTGTACGCCGCCACGACGCCGAACATCGGCGGCGTGGTCGAGGTTGAACAACTCCGCCGCGCCCTCCGCGACGGGCTTGGCGTACCCGAACCCGAAACCCTGCTTGCGCCCGTCGAAACCCTGCTCGGCGTGAGCCTGCGCGAGCACGTCGCGCCGTGGCTGGGTAGCGAGATCGCCGTCGCGGTGCGCGGCGCCGACCCGGCGCAGCTACGGAGGGCCGATCCCGGCGCGGCCCTGCTGGAACACGCCGAGGTGCTGTTCCTCTTCGCTTCCAAGAACGATCCCCAGGCCCTGGCCTTCCTCGAAAAGCACCGCGCCGCCCGCGAAGCTCGGGGCGAAACCATTGCCACCCTTGAGCGCAACGGCGCGACGATCCACTACGCCAAGGGCGGCGAACCCGGCCCGATCGCGGCGTTCGCCCTGGTCCAGCACTACGTGGTCTTTGCCAATCGCCCGGAGGCAATCGAACGCCTTGCCATGGCCGACGGGGGGATGGGGGCGACCCTGGCGCAGACGCCGGCGTTTGTCCGCTTCCTGGAGGACAGGCCCGCGGCCCGGGCCGGGGCGATCTACACCGATGGCACCCCCGCCGCCGAGGCCATCCGGGGCGCCTTGCGCGACGTGCTGATTGGTCCGTGAACGAAGTTTGCTTGCCTTTCCGCCCCCCTCCCAGCCTCCTCTCAGGTGTAGGGTTTTTCGAGCGAGCAGGGGTTTTCGGCATTCCAATGCGCTTACGGTTCTCACCCCCCCTGCCCCCTGGTATCATGTAGTCGTCGGCGGTGAGGCCGTCCCCCCCTTGAGGGCGCGACCCTGCTGGAGCGATCGGTCCCCGCCGTCCACCGG
>DAOUDA010000336.1:0-7172 GCA_034431835.1 Chloroflexaceae bacterium
GCAACGGCAGCGCCAGAGCAAGGCTCAGCGCGCCAAAGGCCAGGCAGCGCGCCAGCAGCGCCCGCGGGCGCGCCGCGCCGATCAGGCTCAGCCCGGCCCACGCGGCGGCGAAGGCCGCCCCCACCAGCGCCCAGTACCAGTCGGTGTAGAGCACTGCCCCGTAGGCCAGCGCCGCCAGCGGCGGCCCCCGGCGGTTCTGCCCGTGGCACATATGCACGAACGCCAGCATGAACAGCACCAGCCACTGCATGGTAACGAAGTTCAACTGGCCCGAGTCGAGCTTGGCGATATGGAAGGGCGCGGCGGTGAGCAATGCCCCGGCGAGGAACGGCCCGGCCACCCCCGGCGCGAACGCGCGCGCCAGCCAGAAGCCGGCATAGCCGGTCAGGGCCACGGCGACGATTGCGGTCAGGTTATAGGCCGCCGTGGGGCCGAAGGTCAGGGTCACCGGCAGGGCCAGCGTCACCGCGAGGGGGTTGAGGGTCTGCAGGGCCATCTGCACCCCCTCGGGGTAGTAGAGCAGATCGGCGAACCACAGGCTGCGGCCCGCGTCAAGGGCGCGGGCGGCCCACCAGAAGTTCCAGATATTCTGCGGCGCGTCGGGCGTGTCGGGGAAGAAGAAGATCTTCTCGCCGCCGGTGAAGTAGTGGCTGCCGAATGCGGTCGCCGCCGGCCAGGTGAGCCAGAGGGCCAGGAGCAGGTAGGCCAGGACGAGGAGGAATTGGGGATTTTGGATTTTGGATTTTGGATTTTCGATTGGGGGTTGGGGCATGATGTGGGATCCCTTATTTCCGCCATTTGCGCCACGCGGGTGGGTCGGCGGGACGATGGGCGCATCCGGCGCCATGCCACCATCCACCCCCCCAGACCCACCACACCCAATCACCAACCAGAAATCCGCAATCCAAAATCCAAAATCCAAAATCCCAAATCTAAAATCCCCCTCGCTTCTTCCTCAACAACAGCAGATCATCCTCCTCATGCACCACCGTCCACGCCGGGTCGGCACGCAGGCGCGCGACGATGTCGTTGCCCCGCGCGGCCTCGGCGCGCAGGCCACTGGCCCGCAGGTCAATGAAGGCGTACTCGGCCTCGTCCACCTGGTGGTGCATCTTGCCGCCGGGGATGAAGTAGATCGCTTCGCGCGGTAGCAGGTGCGGCGCCAGGAACGACGTTGCCGCCACCACCGCGTCGGGCGGGATCTGCGCCTTCATGCGCTCCATCAGTGCCACCCGTTCCGGGCGCTCCGGGTTGCGCAGGGCCGAAATGACCGGGTTCTTCAGCGGCAGGTTCACCAGCGCCACCAGCGCAACCACGGCCGCCAGGGCGACCGCCCCCGCCCGAAACGGATCGGCCAGGCGTCCACGGGCGCGCTCCCACAGCCACGCCGCCCCGTAGATCGCCGCGATGACCATCCCCGGAATGGCCAGGATCTGGTACTGCTCGGTGATCACGTACTGGTAGACCCGGTTGGAGAGCAGGTTGATCGCCAGGATCGGCGCGGCCAGCAGCAACTCGCGCGGGGCGAACAGCGGCAGGAAGAGCAGCCCGGCGCCCATCAACGCCAGGTAGGCCAGCTTCGGCGGCTGGACCATGAACAGGAAGACCTCGACCGGGTGGGTCAGGATGTTCTTCACCATCGCCGGCAGGCTGCCGCCCAGGTGCAGGTAGTAACAGGCCTGCGGGCTGACCCCGCAGGGCCACATCTCGTTGTAATCACGGTTCAGATCAAAGGGAACCTCGACCCGCGCAGGCTGGAAGTCCGGGCTGTAGAAGCGCGGCGTGACGTAGGTGATCGCCGCGTAGAAGTAGACCAGGCTGACAATCACCGGCACGACGCTGTAGGCCCGGGGCAGGCGCCGCAAGACGGCGTAGATCCCGAACGCCGCCGCCACCAGCGCCGCGTCGGTGCGCGAGAGCATGGCCAGGCCCAGCAGCAGCAGGTAGGGCCAGAACCGCCGCCGCTCCAGGAACCAGAAGGCCCAGAAAAAGGCCGCCAGCCCGGGGACCCGCGGCTGGAACGGCGCGGCCATGGCCATGAACTGGGTCGTGGGGTAGAGCAGGTAGAGCGCCGCGAAGCCCACCCCGGCCCAGGGATGGCCCAGCCGGTCACGGGCGATCAGGTAGACCGGGATGGCCGCCGAGGCCAGTAGCAGCGTCTGCACCACCACCAGGGTGTAGGCCGAGGGGACCACAGCGTAAAACGGGATGGCAGGCAGAAAGCCCAGGGCCACGTCCAGCCCCATGAACGTATCGGTAAAATTGTAGCGCGAAACCAGCAGAAAACGCCCGTGGAGCGTGCCCCAGATGGGCATGTGAAAGTCCACCATGTCGAAGCCGTGGCCCCAGTAGGCGTACTTGTAGGCCCCTGCGCCGATGATGAGCGCGCTGAAGGCCAGCAGCAGCCCCGCCAGCGCCCGCCGGGGGCCGAGCCACGCCGGCAGGACCGAGGCGCGCGCTGTGACAGGAAGAGTCTGGTCGCGTAGCATCCGCAGCTATCTCACCACGCTTGCAAGGAGGAGGGAGAAACCCGGTGTCCCCAAGCCCCTTCCGGGGTCCCCGTTCTTCCACCAGTGACGAACTCGGCCCCTTCCCCCCACGCCCTCACCCAAAACCCAAAACCCAAAACCCAAAATCCAAAATCCAAAATCACCCCACCACCGGCGACGTGGCGATCCGCAGCACCCACTGGTCCAGCGCGGCATAGAGGGTGTAGAGCAGCAGGGCGATCACCACCCAGCGCCCCCAGGCCCAGCGTTCCCAGATCCGGTCGGCGTAGATCGCCCAGCAGACGCACATCACCGGGAGCATATAGAACAGTTGCTTGTCCACCATCGAGATGCGGTAGCCCGCGAACACGAACAGGGTCGCCACGGTCAGCCAGGCGGCGAAGATCAGCCAGGGCAGCGGCTCGCGGCGCAGGGCGAAGAACCCCGGAACGGTAAACAGTATGGGAATGGCGATGCCGTAGTAAAGGTAGTCGCCTGGCCAGATGCGGTAATCGAGGTGGGGCACGTAGCTCCACATGTACTGCCCGAAGGGCGGCCGCACCACCCCTACGCTCTCTGGCCCCTGCGTAAACACCGTCTTCATATACGGCACGGTCTGGGCGATAATCAGCGGGATGTACTGCCCGTAGTAGATCAGCACCGCCAGGGCCATCGCCACCCCCGCCGCGATCCACAGGGGCCCGAGGCTGGCGCGCTGCGCCGCCCAGGCCCCGCCCCGCAGCCCGTTCAACCACACCAGCAAGGTCAGGATCACCAGGAACACGCCCATGAACACCCCGGTGACCGTGTACATCAGAAAGGTGAGCAGCAGCAGCACCGAGAGCGTCACCATCACCCGCCGCTCGCCCAGCCGCTCCCACCAGACAAAGATGACCGTGTTGCACACCAGGGTCAGCCACAGGCCGAAGGTGGTGGGCACGTTGCCCCAGGAGTGCAGCAGGAAGGCCACGGGCAGCGCGGCGTAGGTCGCCCCGGCGATCAGCGCGCCGCGGCGGGTCAGCCCCGCTTTCAGGGCGATCAGGGCGATCAGGATGATGCGCGTGCTGTCAATCAGGATGCTGAACATGTTCGCCGCCATGTCCATTGACATCGGGGTGAAGGCGAAGACGGTGGCGAACATATGGAACCACGGCGAGTAGGGGATGACCGGGCGGTTCTCGCCCCACTCCGCGGTGGGCATGGTTGTCTCGTTGAGCGGGCTGCTGGTGCCGTAGAGCAACGGCAGGCGCCCCTCGAGGATCCACTGGGCGCGGGTCATGTGCCAGTTGACATCAATGGCGACAAAGAAAGGGTGCAGCGCGCCGATGGCCTTGAGCCAGTAGCTGACCATCACGAACAGCAACAGCAGGCTGAGGAAGCGCCGCCCGGAGATGGCTGCGGCATCGGCAGGCGCGTCGAGCGGGAAGCCCGCCGCGCGGGAGAGCCAGGCCGTCAGCGGGCGCAGGGCCGCAGCGAGGGCCACGCTCCACAGCGCCAGCCACGCCAGCCGCGGCAGCATGAAGCTGCTCGGGAAGCGATGGGCCATCAGCGCCCAGGCCCCCAGCAGCGCGGCCAGGCCCACCCCCAGGGCCGCCCAGAGGTACGGCGGCGCGCGCCGCCGGCCTTCGGGCCTCCCGCCGACAATCAGGTGCAGGGCCGCAAACGCCCCCAGCACCGTCACCAGGGCCAGCCCCAGCCCCCCCAGGGGCGGCACGGCCGTGGCAAGCCCGGCGTTGCCCGCCGGGGCCACCGTGACCTGTGACACCAGCACCCCCAGCGGGCGCGGGTCGGCATAGGTATTGGAGCGCAGGGTGATTTCCAGCGTCCCGTCGCGGACCAGGCTCGCCGGGGCCAGCAGGTGCACCCGGCGCGGCGCGGGGCTATCGGGCAAGCGCGCCAGGAGCGTGTCGTTGACGAACAACTCCGCGTTCACCGGCTGCCCGTTGGGGTGTGCCGTCACCACCGCCAGATCCAGCGTCCAGGCCCCCCGGCCCAGGTTGGGCAGCGTAATAGTGGCCTCCCCGCTGGACCAGCGGTAGGTGCGCGCGGGGGCCAGTTCCACCTCGCCGACGAGACCGGGCGGCGGGTCGGGGTCGCCCACCAGCGGCCCGACCAGGCTGAAGCTCAGCGTCTCGGCGGCGCCCAGTTCCGCCGGCACCTTGACGACAATGAAATCCGGGCCGCGGCGGGGCATATCCACGCGCTCGCCATTCACTGCCACCGCCACCGCGCGCAGGACGCCAGGCGGCTGGCCCGGCGCGGCCCGCAATGTGGCGATCCAGACCCCCTCGCGGCGCCCCGGCACGCTCATCACGCGCGCGTCGGGCGGCCAGGCCGCCGTCTCGGCCGCGCCGACGGCGTCAATCTCGCGCCCGTGGAAGCCGCGCAAAAAGACCGCGTCGTGATCGCCGCCAAGGTCAATGCGCACCACCGGACGGGCGGCGTAGGCCACCGTCAGCGCCAGCGCGGTCAGCAGCGCCAGCCACAGATAGGGCCGCAATTCGCCGATGCGCGGTATGCTCAAAGCCGAACCGGCGCCACGCTCCCGCGGCAGCGCCTCGCCCGGAGCGGAACTGGTCATGGGTCTCCTCGTGGTAGGTGCGGATGTGTGGCGGGGTATTGGGGAAACCTGGTTTCCCCCTATCCCTACCGCCTCCCGCTTCGTCCGCAGGATTGTACCAGAAGCGCCGCGAACACGCACACCCGCGCGTCGCCAGGGCTGATTTGTCGGCTCCCTGCCCGCAGGGTATACTAACCTGGAGGGGAGGGTCTGGAAGGGCGAAGCCCTCAAAACCTTCCCCACCGGCAGGGGTGTGGGAAAGCCCGGTCTTCCCACCCTTCTCCAACCGGCGGTTCGTGGCGCATATGGTGCCTTCGCGTAGCCTTACAGCGAGGAAAGAGGGTATGGGAGGGCGTTGCCCTCCCTCCCGTGGGAGGTGTCCCAGCAGGCGCTTAGGGATGCGGATCTTGCTGCTTGCCCCATCGTTGGAACCCTGTCACCCTGAGCGCCAGCGAAGGGTCCCGGCCGAGATGCGTCGCGGAGTTTACCCTGAGCGCAGCCGAAGGGCTCAGCATGCCATGACGCCGGGATAATCAACAGCTTCCTCTTCCCTTAGTGCTCCAACGAGACTTTTCCTTGTAGGGGAGGCTGGAAGGGCTTCGCCCTTCCGAAAGCTCCACCGAAAGGTCCACTGCTATGATCTACGACCAGCTCGACCGCCTGCGCCGCGCGCGCGGGCGCTGGCTCGATATGGCGGGCCTGGCGCCCAGCGAAACACCATCGCGGGTGGTGTTTTCGGCGCGGCCGCTGACGCTCAAAGCCTACGCTGAAGCCGATGCCGCGGGGCCGATCTTACTCATCGTTCCCGCGCCGATCAAACGCGCCTACCTGTGGGACCTCGCGCCCGAGGTCAGCGTCGTCCGGCACTGTCTCCGGCGCGGCATTCGGCCGTATTTGATCCAGTGGGAGCGACCAGGGGCCGATGACCAGGATGTGGGGCTGGCGGAATACGCCGCCGAGTACCTGCTGGCCTGCCAGGAGGCCATCGCCGCCGAGACCGGCGCGCAGACGACCTTCGTGGCCGGTCACTCCCTCGGCGGGGTGCTGGCGGCCATCTACACGGCCCTCTACCCCGAACGGCTGCGGGGCCTGGTCCTGCTCAGCGCGCCGCTCCGCTTCGGCCCCGGCACGGGCGCCTTCGCCCCGGTGGTGGCCCGCACACCCCGCGTCGAGAGCCTCACTGCCCTCATGCCCGAAAACGTGCCGGGTTCTTTTCTTAACACGGTGAGCATCCTCACCGCGCCCGCCACCTTCGAGGGCGAACGCCTGACGGACTGGTGGCGCAGCCTGGCCGACCCGGAAGCGTTGAACACCCACCTGCGGGTCATGCGCTGGACCCTCGACGAGCAACCCCTGCCCCGCCGACTCTTCGAGGAGGTGGTGGAGTTGCTGTACCGCGAAAACCGCTTCATGGAGGGAACGCTCAGCGTCGGCGGGCGCCTGGCCGCGCCGTCCGCCATCACGGCGCCGCTCATCAGCGTCATCGAACGGCACTCGGCGCTTATCCCGCCCGAATCGGTCCTGCCGTTTCATTCGGCGGTGAGGAGCGCCGACACCCGTGTGCTGTGGTACGAGGGCGATGTGGGGGTGGTGCTGCAACACCTGGGCATGCTGGTGGGCCGCCGCGCCCACCAGGAGTTGTGGCCCGCCATCCTGGATTGGATGCACGCCTGTAATCGAAAGTAAAGCCGGCCCGGCGGGCCGGCTCCCACCCCATACCACATGTAGAGCCGGCCCGGCGGGCTGGCACCTTTTCGTTTCACAGAATCAAAATCACCACCACCAGCACCATCGCCAGCACCGCCACCACCCCCACCGTCAGCGGCAGCGCCCCCGGAACGCGACGCCGGCGTGGCCCGCCGCGCCCCAGGTAGGGGCCGAGATCAACACCGAGCAGGGCGCTGTAGACCCGCAGGGCATGGCGCAGCTCGTCGTGGGGCACGTAGCTGAATTGCTCGCGCTCGATGGCCTGCAAAAACTCCCAACGCACGCCGCAACTCTCGCCGGCATCGTGCAGGCTCAGGCGCCGCTGCCGCCGCGCCTCGGCCAGCAGCGGGCCGAGCCGTGGCCGGCGGTCCGCTACGGGCGCGGTTTCGCGTACCGGGGGCCTGCCGGCCCGTGGC
>DAOUDA010000337.1:0-11131 GCA_034431835.1 Chloroflexaceae bacterium
CGTCGAGCGAACCGAAGAGGGGTGGAGTCTGCCCAAAATCAAGGCGCACCTTGCGCTCGTCTAGCTGGACTTTGCAAAAGTCCAGTTGTTACTTTGATGCATGATTAATGGACTGATCTATCATTTACACCGAACCACTCCCCGGGGTAAGGCGGCCCCTGGTAAGGATGCAAGGGTTGGTACGGGCTTTGCCCTCTTGCCCTTTTGCCTCCTTGCGAGCAACGTCCCCGGAAAATGCTATACTACCTCCGCTTCGTCTCTACCAGACCTGACCACCGGCCGCCAACAACAGGAAACCTTATGCCAGACCTGCGCAAAGTCGCCCTGTTCACCAACGAGTACCCGCCCAATGTCTACGGCGGCGCCGGCGTGCACGTGGAGTACCTCAGCCGCGCCTTGAGCAAACTGGTGCCGGTGGAGGTGCGCTGCTTCGGCGACCAGCGCGTGGACGCGCCGAATCTCACCGTCCGGGGCTACCCACGCTGGGAGGAGACCACCCGCAACACCGACCCGCGTTTCGTGGGCGCGGTAGACGCCTTCAACCGTTCCCTGCTCATGGCCAAGGATAACCTCGACGCCAGCGTGGTCCATTGCCACACCTGGTACACCGACATGGGCGGTCTCCTGGCCAGTAAGCTCTGGGGCGTGCCCTACGTCCTCACCATCCACTCGCTTGAACCCCTGCGCCCCTGGAAGGTCGAGCAGCTCGGCAACGCCTATCACCTCAGTTCGTGGATGGAGCGCACCGCCATCGAACAGGCGGATGCGGTGATCGCCGTGTCGCGCGAGACGCGCGAAGATGTGCTGCGTCTCTTCTCCATCGCTCCCGAGAAGGTCCACGTCATCTACAACGGCATTGATCTGGCCGAGTATCGCCCCGTCGCCGCCACCGACGCGCTTATCCGCTACGGCGTCGATCCCTCGCGCCCGTATGTGCTCTTCGTCGGGCGAATCACCCGCCAGAAGGGCATTATTCACCTGGTCAACGCCATTCCCCAGATTGACCCGCGTCTCCAGATCGTGCTCTGCGCCGGGGCGCCCGACACCCCCGAAATCGGCCGCGAGATGGAGGAGCGCGTCGCCGCCGTCAGCGCCGAACGCCCCGGCGTCATCTGGATCCGCGAGATGCTCGCTCGCCCCGATGTGATCCAGATGTACTCCCACGCCACGGTCTTCTGTTGCCCCTCGGTCTATGAGCCGTTTGGCATCATCAATCTTGAGGCCATGGCCTGCGAAACCGCCGTGGTGGCCTCGGCGGTCGGGGGCATCAAAGAGGTCGTCGTTCCCGAGGAGACCGGTCTCCTGGTGCCTCTCACCTTGAAACCCGGAACCTTCGACCCGCTTGACCCCGCCCGTTTCTCCGCCGATCTCGCCGCGGCCATCAACCGGGTGGCCGGTGATCCCGCCCTGCAGCACCGCTTCGGCCAGGCCGGGCGCCGCCGGGTCGAGGAGCATTTCAGTTGGGACGCCATCGCCCACCGCACCCTGGAGTTGTATCGTTCGCTGGTCGAACAGCATCAAATGTAGGAATGGCGTGGAAGGTTGAAAGGAGACGTTCGCATGTCCGAAGAAGTCACGGTCACCCTGCGCCTCGCCGAGGGGATGCATTTTGTCGGCGAAGATCGCGTCGGTCGAACGATTGACCTCGACAGCCCCGGCGAGGGCGCCGGCGTCGCTCCATCGCCAATGGCCGCCGTCCTGATGACCCTGGCCGGCTGCTCGGGAATGGACGTGGTCTCGATCATGCGCAAGAAACGTCAGGATCTGCGCGGCCTTGAGGTCATCGCCACGGGCACGCGCCGCGATGAGTACCCCCGTGTCTATACCGCCATTCGCCTCGACTATCGCTTCACCGGAAGCGGTCTCGACCCGGCTGCCTGCCAGCGGGCCATCGAACTCTCGCGCGATCGCTACTGCCCCGTCTGGGCCATGCTGCGCCCAACGGTGGACATAAGCTACAACTTTACCATCAATGAGGGGTGATCGCCGCCGTGGCGCAACCCTCCGGGTTGCAGCCTGAATGGCGTATCCGGCAAGTTCCGTGTCACCCTGAGCGAAGCGAAGGGTCTCGGCCGAGATGCTTCGCGGCGCTCAGCATGACAAATGACTTGCCGGATGCACCGCTAAAATCCAAAATCCCCAATCGCAAATCGCACCAGGCGCCGTCACGGGCGCTCAAATGGCTGCCCCAGCGCGGCGGGGGCCGGCGCCGCCAGGCGGCTGACCAGCGCCTCCGCGGGCCGGCGCAGGCCCGGCGGCAGCCCGCCGATGCGCCGGCTGACCCCCTGGCGCCCGGCCAGGTTGACCAGCACCAGCACCGCGATCATCAGCGCGAAGGGCGCCACCTGGAACACCTGCGTCGGCAGGCCCGCCAGCACGCTCTGCATACGCAGGGCCAGGATCTCCAGCGCAGCGAAGAGGTAGCAACCCAGCGCCACGCGCCAGGGCCGCCAGCCGCCGAAGATGACGATGGCCAGGGCGATCCAGCCGGCGCCAAAGGTGTGGCGGTAGCTCCATCCCTGCTTCAGATCGAGCGAGTAGACTGCTCCCGCGATGCCCACCAGCGCGCCTCCCGCCACGGTCACCAGGTAGCGCATTGGCACTACCGGCACGCCACGGGCAAAGGCAGCCTCTGGTCGCTCCCCCAGAGCGCGCAGGGTCAGCCCGGCCCGCGTCTGGAAGAGCAACCATCCCAGCAGCGGTATCAGCAGAAAACTCGTGTAAATTGCCAGATTGTGCCGGAACAGGATTGGCCCGATCAGCGGCAGTTCGGCCAGGCCGGGGATGGGCTGAAACGGCACCGCCGGCCCCGGTAGCCGCACAAACGGCGCCCCCAGGAACGACGAGAGTTCCGTACAGAGCAGCGCCAGCACGAAACCTACCGCCGTCTGCGACTGCCGCAGGCTCAGGCTCAGGAAACACAACACCAGCGCGATCAGCGCGCCGGTCAGCGCCGCCGCCCCAAAGCCCAGCAGCACGCTCTGCGTGTTCAGCGCCACCGCGAAGGCGATCATCGCCCCCATCAGGATGGTCCCGTCCAGCGACAGGTTGACCACCCCCGCCCGTTCGGTAAGCGTCTCGCCCATCGTGGCGAAGATCAGCGGCGCCGCCGCCGCCAGTACCGCCGCCACGAAGATGGTTGCCTGATCCATCGTTCTTGTCCATCTCCACACGGTTTCGCCACGCGGCCCGGCGGGTTGCTAAACGTTATCTCCCACGCGCATCATCGCCAGGTCCCATCGGGACTCACATACGGCAATCCAAAATCCAAAATCCGAAATGATATGAAGGGTGCTCCCTGCCATTAACGAGGCTTCGACACGAGCCCCCGGGCCAGCAGCGCGAAGAGCACCAGCGCCCCTTGCAGCACCCCTGCGATACTGCTGTCCACACCCAGGGCCAGGGGCAGTTGCACGCTTCCAACGGTGAAACTGGCGAACACCACGCTCACCGGTAGCACCCAGCGCGGATCGGCCCGTACCAACAGGGCCGCCAGCAGGCCCAGCAACCCCACCCCGCTGGAGATGTTCGGGATGAGCTGGTGAAACACGCCGAGGATCTGGATGGCCCCCGCCATCCCCGCCAGGAGGCCGCACGCGGCCATGGCCTGCGCGATGCGGCGATGGGCCGGGACCCCCAGGCGGTCGGCGGCTTCCGCGTTCAACCCCACCGCACGTAACTCCAGGCCCCAGCGCGTCTGGCGCAGGACCCACCAGACCAGTGCCAGGGCCGCCAGGGCCACGATCGGCGCCAGCGGCGCCAGCCGCAACGTGCCTGTGGTCGGCAGCCAGAGGTCGCGGGGCAACAACTCCGTTCCCGACATCGAGGCGCTGCCGCTGCGCCGCCACGGCCCCAGCACCAGGTACAGCGCCAACCCACTGGCGAGGAAGTTCAGCCCTAACCCGGCGAAAATCTCGCTCACCCCCGCGTACAGCCGCAGTCCCGCCGCCAGCAAGGCCCACAACGCTCCTCCCGCTGCCGCGCAGGCAAAGCAGAGCGTCCACAACAGCGGCGCCGGCAGATCCGGCAGCAGCCGCAGGGGCAGCATGGCCGCCACCGCCCCCAGCGCCAGTTGCCCCTCGACCCCCAGGTTGTACAGCCCGCTCCTGAACGTCAGCGTCAGCCCCGTCGCGCACAATAGCAGCGGCGCCGCCAGCATGATCATATCGCTGAAGCGGCTCGGGCTGCTGAAGGCGCCGAAGATCAGGATCCGGTACGCCTGCAGCGGAGGGACCCCGGTGCTGAGCAGCGCCAGGGTCGTGAGCGCCAGCGCCCCGGCCAGGGTCAACAGCGGCATACGCAGCGTGCCCAGCCACGGGGGTAGTACCTGCCGCGGCTGTGGCTCGCGTGGACGATTGATCTCGGTTGACTGCATAGGGGGCGTGTCTCGCCAGTGATCCTTTGCTGCCTGATGCTACAACGAGACGTCTTAGGGATGCGAATCTTGCTGCTTGCCCCGTCGTTGGAACCCTGTCACCCTGAGCGCCGGCGAACGGCGCAGCCCTCCCAGAATCATATCAGCCGTCCAAGAAATGCGTACCCACCGCCCGATGAAAACCGGCCCGCGTCCGGCCACTGCGTGCTGCGGCTCTATCGGCTAGCGGCTAGCGGATTTTCACATCAGCCGTCCAAGAAATGCGTACCCACCGCCCGATGAAAACCGGCCCGCGTCCGGCCACTGCGTGCTGCGGCCCTATCGGCTAGCGGCTAGCGGATTTTCACGTCAGGCATTCCCCGGTTCAGGAAACCCCACCCCGCCGATCAACTCGCCGAGACGGGCCACACTGAGATCCGCCCGTGGCAGCGGCGGTGAGATGCGCCCGGCGAAGAAGACCAGCACCTCGTCGCTGTAGGCGATCAGTTCATCCAGGTCTGCCGAGGCGAACACGATGGCGCAGCCGTCCGCGCGGCGCGCGAGCAGGCTGTGCCAGATCGTCCGAGCCGAGGCGACGTCCAGGCCGCGCGTCGGCTGCTCGCAGGCCAGCCCCCGGCAGCGCGGCGGCGCCAGGGCCAGCAAGGCCCGCTGCTGGTTACCTCCCGACAGCGCGCTGATCGGGGTGAGCGGCGTCGCCTTGATATCGTAGGCAGCGATTGCCTCCCGCGCCTCCCGCTCCGCCCGCCAGCGGTCCACCAGCCTGCCGGTCTGTTGCAAGGCAAAGTGATCGCTCAACGAGAGCGGGCCGATCATCCCCTCGGCGAGCCGATCCGCCGGCAGGTACTCGATCCCCGCCGCGCGGTAGGCCCGGCTGCCCGCGCCGGTCAGGTCGCTTGACCCCACCAGCACGCGCCCCGCGTCCGGGCGCAGCCGCCCGGCGAGCAGGCGTAAGAGGATCTGCTGGCCGCTGCCGTCGAGACCGGCCAGGCCCACCACCCGGCCCGCGGGCACCTCCAGGTTCAGGTTGCGGAGCGTAACCGCGCCTTCCCCCGCCGTCACGCCTTCCAGGCGCCACACCACCTCGCCCGGAGCGGGTCTGGTCACAGGGTGCTCCGGGGCGCCACGTTCTATCTCTGGCCCCGACGCCTCGCTTTGCGTTGTCGCCGCCGCGGTGTCAAACATCATCCCCAGCAGCACCGCCTGGGGCGTCGGCATCGCCATCTGTTCCCCCACCAGCCTCCCTGCCCGCAGCACGCACACCGTGTCGCACAGCGCGGCAACCTCATCGAGTTTGTGCGACACGAAGAGCACCATGTTCCCCGCTGCGGCCAGCCGCCGCAGCGCCGCGAAGAGCGCCCGGGTCTGCTCGGCAGTGATCCCGGTGGTTGGTTCGTCGAGAATCAGCACACGGGCGCCGCATGCCAGCAGCCGGATAATCTCCAGTTGCTGGCGCTGGCCGATGCTCATACGCGCCACGGGCGTCTCAGGCTCAACCGTGAACCCCAGCCGTTCGGCCATCTCAACCAGCACACGCCGGCCCTCGCCCCACGAGGCGATCGCCGAACGTGGCGTGGCGCACAACAGGTTTTCCAACGCGGTGAAGGCGGGCACATCCAGCGGATCCTGGTGGATCATCCCCACCCCGGCCCGCAGGGCGTCGCCAGGGCCGCGCAGCGCCGCTTCGCGCCCATCGAAGCGGATCACCCCCTCATCGGGGCGCAAGAACCCCGCGATGAGCTTCATCAGCGTGCTCTTGCCCGCGCCGTTCTCGCCCAGCACGCCGTGGATCTTGCCCGCCTCGAAGCGCAGCGTCAGGCGGTCATTTGCCCGCAGCGATCCAAACGATTTGCTCAGATTGTGGACCGCAACCTCCACCGCGTCCTCTGCCTGGAGTTATCACCATAAGACCTGGTTCGCGCCTGGGGCGGGGAGGCGTGGCCCCCCGGTAAGGCCGGAGCATTGGCTGCGCCAATGCTCCGGTCCAACCATCACAACCCGTCAGAATGGCTCGGACAGAGTACTACGGCGCGCTCTGCCCCTCGATCCCCTCGAGTAACTGCTCGGTGTACCAGATGGTCTTATCATCGGCCACCTGTCCCGCGGGCACGAACACCGTCCCGTCCTGGTAGTTGAGCGGGCCGGTAAAGAGGTTGAGACTGCCGTCGGCCAGCTTCCCGATAAACTCGTCCAGGGTCGCGGCGTTCTCCGCCGTGAGGGCCGGCCCCTTCACGAAGCCGATCATACTCGTCTCGGGGTTGTTGATGTCGCTCCAATCGGGGCCGATCCATTCCCACTGCGGCGTAAACTTGCCCGCCCGCGCGTCGGCGATAATCTCGGCGTAGCGCGGCCCCCAGTTGAAGAAGGGCACCCCCAGGCAGACCGCCTCGCCCTGGGCGCAGGCCTCCCGGTAGTCGTAGGGCACCGCCCAGACCGTCTTGCCGGCCTGCGAGGCCTTGTTGGCCTCGACGATGCCCTCGGTCGTATCGATGCCCGAAACAATCACGTCGTAGCCCTCGTTAATGAAATCGGTGGCGACCTTGGTGGGGTCGAGCGTCACCCCGGGAATGTTGAACCAGAAGCCGATCCACGTGACCTTGAAAGCCAGGCTATCCGCGGGCTTCCCGCGGTAAGTTTCCCAGCAATACTTTGCCCCCAGGTAGGTGGAGTTGACCAGCCGGCGCGTCTCCGGATCGATCAGCGGGCCAAGGTAGGCGATCTTGCCCGCCTCGCTCTGCAGGGCGGCGGCGCAGCCGGCCATCATTTTGCCATACTCCATGCGGCCCATCAGGTTGGTGACGTTGGGCGGGGCGACGCCGCGCAGCACGGCATCACCTGAGGCGTGCAGAAAATACACGTCCGGATGCGCTGCCGCGGCAACGTTGGTTCCGTCGGCGAATTCAGCCGAGTTGGTGATGATGAACTTCGCCCCCTGGCTGATTAATTCTTCGATCGCCTGCTCCACCTGCACATTTGGCCGGTCAGCGGGGTTCACCTTGTCAATGTAGATCAGGCGCGTACCCGGCACTTTCGTCTCGACATATTTGGCGCCCTCAAAGTGGGCCTGGTTCCAGCCGCCGTCGTTGGTTGGGCCTACCAGCACCATTCCGAAAACGTACTCCTCGAGTGCGGGGGCCGTGGTGGGTTGTGCGGCGGCGGGGGCCGTGGTGGGTTGTGCGGCGGCAGGGGCCGTGGTGGGTTGTGCGGTCGGCGCCTGACCACATGCCGCCAGGAGGGCAACGGCGAACAGCAGCGCGAGCAGCCGGTGCGGAGACGGTCGCATAGCGTCCTCCTCAGGGTATCTGCGAGCAGAGCAAGACAAAACGCGAACAACGGCTTCCGTAAGCCACTGTTCGCGCCGAAACAGCACACGACGCGCGGCGCTACGGAGGGGGCCTCGTGCCCCACGGTAGCGACGCCGCTGCGTTTCTTAATTTCAGGTTAACCTGGCGACGCGGAGTATACTCGATTGCCCGAAGGGTGTCAAATGTTCGGCCCACCGTACGTGTTCAAGTTACCGCAGAGCACGCAGCGGAACGGAGAGGATGAACGTTTCGAAGCCCTCCGCGGCCTCTGCGGTGCAAAGGTGTTCGGTAGACGTGAACGCGATCGGCCCACCGCGGAGCATGCAGAGGATGGACTTGTTGAAAACCTCTGCCCCTCTCCGCGCCTCTGCGGTGCAAACGTGTTCGGTAAATGTAAACACTATCATCTCTTTTCGGCCACACCGCGTTCGCTATTCTCCATCAGCGCCAGTTGGCGCGCAACCTCTTCGATTGCCACCCGCTGTTTGCGATAGAAATCCGACTCGCTCATCGCCAGGCGATTGGCCACATCGCGCACGGTCTTCCGTTGCAGGAAGCGTCCTTCGAGCAAATTGTAGAGCAGCCACTCCTGGGCCGAAGGATCGAGCTGATCATCGGGGCGCAGATTATTAATTGCCTGGCGCAGCACCATCTGCAATGCGCGGGTCGGGCTGCCGCCCTGGCTCTGCAGCAACCGGCGCACCGAGCGCATTTCCAGGAGCGGACTTTCGGCCAGTTTCGGCCCGCCCCAGAACTGGGTGAGCGCCTCCTTCACCAGTTGCGGGAACTCCGGTTGCATCACGATGTCGCCATCAATCTCGGCAAGCGTCTCCGGCGTCGCCTGTTCCAGCCGGCTCGCCAGTTGTTGCAACGACTGCATTTCCGGGCCGAGGCCGCGCAGCGTATCGAAGATCCGCTGCTGCATCTGCACCGTCGAGAGGGCCAGTTCCATCTGGTGGGCCAGCACGCTGATCAACTGGCGCGTCTCGGCGGGCAGGGCGCTGTCGCGCCTGAGCAAGTCGGGTGGCGCGGCCACGGCCAGGGCCCCGAGGAACTGCCCGTCGGGGCTATGCAGGGGCAGCAGGCAGAAACCGCCACACGCCAGGAACGCATCGGTATTGAACAGACCGTTGCGCGACTGGGCCGGCAACTGCTCCAGTTGCGGCACCAGTTCGCTCAACGGATACTCGGCCACGAAGCGTTTCACCTGGTTGCGCGGCCCGCACACCGCGCGGATGGTGTAGCCCCCATCGCCCGGCACGATTACGAAGCCGGTCTCCACCTTCAACGCCCCGCAGACGGCCACGAGGGCGTTCTCGAGCAGGTTGCGCAAATCGGCGCGGGTGAACGTGCTACGCGGCAAGTTCCGCAGGTAGTCGATCTCTTCGTGATCCTGCATGTACACCAGCGCGTCCAGGTACGGTTTGACCCGGTTGACGAACAGCGGCATCAGCACCGTCATCAACATCACCCCAAAGGTGAGCAGCGTATCCTTTGGCAGCCCCAGCAACCGCTCGAGGAACGGCACCGCCTGCATAAAGAGGATGATCGTCACGCCGATAAACGGACCGTAGAGCCACCAGCGCAGAAAATCCTGCTTGATCAAGCGATCGGGGAGCAGCACGCCCTGGAAGGCCACGCTGTAGGTCATTACCGTCAGCATCACGATCACGATCAGGCTCGCCAGCGCCTGGAGCACAAGAATGGCGCTTATCGGCGCGACATTGGGCGCCGCGATGACCAGGAAGGGGAACACTCCGATGCCCGGTGCGGCGAAGGTGGCCCCCAGGTAGGTCAGACGGCGGCGCTGCGTGAAGGTCAGCGCGCTCTGCTGCGACTGAATGATTGCTCCCAGGGCGGTTGTCGCTCCGACGAAGAAGAACAGGCTGTACACCCAGAACAGGGGGCCAGGCTGGAACTGGGCAATCGGCCCGCTCGGCAACCCGCCGCGCACCACCAGGTCGGTGCCGAGGGCCACCAGGGCGAAGAAACCGGCGCTGCCCACATACGCTGCGTACACCAGCCAGCGGTAGCGCTGCGCCAGGGGGCGGTGGTGGCCTAGAGCGAGCAACCCATTCGCCAGATGGATATAGCCGGCAGGCACCACCGCGATCCCCAGCCACTGCACCCGGCCCAGGAAATCCATGGTGCTCTCGCGGCTCGTGCGCGCCAGGAGCAGATCACCTCCGTACACAATAACCACCCCGGCCAGCAGAACCACCAGGGCGCGGGCAATATCATTGCGCCGGTTCTGCATGAGAATATACGCCAGCAGCGAGAAGGTGACGATCAGCACGGCTGCCGCGAGCAGTTGATTCAGTTGCTCTAAAATCGCTACCATATCTACCGCGTAATCCGCTGCCAATTCAACAATAGATACCAGAAAACAACCCTGTGCATACGGCTAGAGGATCGTAGCCGCGGTCAGGGTTGCAGCAAAGGCGTTTGCGTCAACAGAGGTGTCAGAAGTTCCTGGCCGCCAGGCGCCGGGATCGTTCCGGCCACCCGCTGAAGCCTCGTCGTAGGGCAAAGCAACGTCTCATCGATTATACCACAGGCCAGTTTCAGGCTTAAGAGCGCCCCAGAAGTCTGTGGTATAATTCCCGCAGGCGAACGGAAGGATCGAGGAGAGCGCGGCTCTCCCAGAAACCCTTTTCTCAGGCCATCCATTATATGAGCGCCCGCAGTGTTCCCAATCTCCTCGGCCTGTTCCGCATCGTCGCCACTCCCCTGCTGGTGTGGTTCATTCTGCTGGAGCAGCCGGCCGGCTATCTGTGGGCCGTGCTGCTGCTGGTCGTCATGGCGCTCAGCGACATGGCTGACGGCAAGATCGCCCGTCGCCTGAAGGTCGTGTCGCCGCTCGGCATTTTCCTCGACACCATCAGCGACAAGATCTTCATCACCGGCGCTCTGCTTCCGATGGTGGAGATCGGCTTGATTTCGAGTTGGGTCGCCTTTGTGATCATCGTGCGCGAATTCATTGTCTCGGGGTTACGCTCCTTCGCGGCAGCCGAGGGTGTGGTGATTTCCGCGGGGCAGTTAGGCAAGCAGAAGCTGGTGATCCAGGTGGTTGCCGTGGTCTGGTGTTTACTGGCGGCGAATGCGGCCCAGGGCGGGCTGATGGGCACGCTTGGCGGCGGGGCGCTGGCGGGCCTGCTCCAACTCTGGTGGATCGCGATGGCGCTGGCGGTCCTCTGGACGCTCGCCTCCGGCATCGAGTATCTGTGGAAGGCCTGGCCCCTGCTGCGCGAGAGCTGGGCGCCGCGCCCCCTGACCGATCTCCCGCCATCGGAGTGATATCGGCAGGGGCGCCGGACACCTCTTTCGAGAGGGTCCGGGAGAGCCAGGCCCTCTCTGAAGAAAGAACGCCGCGTACCCTTGAGGGTACGCGGCGTTCTTCGTAATCACGATGGAAGGGTGCGTGGACCTACGTTCCCAGGGCTCAAACCCCAGT
>DAOUDA010000338.1:0-7598 GCA_034431835.1 Chloroflexaceae bacterium
GGCAAGGCGCGCGCGCGCGGGCGCATCGGCGCCGAGGGCGGCTATGGCCGTGGCGAGGGCCGCCGGGTCGTTCGGGGGCACCAGCAGTGTCGCCGGGCGCAGGGCCTCCATGGTGGCCCTATCAGCCGGCGTGGTGCTGATCACCGGGCAGCCGTGGGCCAGGGCGACAAGCAGGCTCCCCCGGCGAAATGAGGCCCCGTCACGGAAGGGCAAGGCGACCAGATCAGCGGCCAGCAACCACGCCGAGACCTCTTCGTCCGGCAGGTGGCCCGTCTCCACCACGCGGGGCGCCAGCCCCAGGCGCGCCGCCAGGGCGCGCACCGCCCCGGCGTGGGCCACATCCTGCGGTGCGGTGGCGGCGCCGCCAATGATGACCAGCCGCCACGAGGGGCCGAGGCGGGCCAGCGCCTCGATCAGCACGTCGGCCCCTTTGCTGGGGGCCAGCAACCCGAAGTAGGCGATCAGCCCGTCGGTGGTGCCAGGACCCAGCCGCGCCCGCCAGGCGGCCCGCTCGAAGCCCTCCGGCGGCGCGACCGGGATGTTCGAGCCGATGGGGATCACCTGCGCCTCCACCCCCGCCTCCCCGAGGCGCGCCGCATCAGCCGCCGTGGTGGTGATCGCCACATCGGCGTCGCGGGCCAGGCGCCAGTTCACCCAGCGGCGCAGCGGTCCGGCTTTGGGGAAGAGATAGGGCGTCAGCAAATCGTGAAACGTCACCGCGATCCGTGGTCGCCCGGGCAGGGCGCGCAGGCGCCAGGGCAACAGATTGACCCCGGGACGCATGGCGTAGGCGCCGGTCTGGTACTGGATGTGCAACCAGTCGGGCCGCAGGCGATCGAGCGCGCCGATCAGCGCGGGCCAGCACCGCAACGACCAGTCGAGGCCAGCGGACGCCTGGCGGGGCGGTTGCGCCGTCAGATCGCCATGGCCGTACACCCGCAGGCGGCCGTCCTGAATGGTCAGCACGGTCACGGCGTGGCCGCGTTGGCCCAGGGCCTCGGCCAGGCGGCGCGTATAGTCGCCGACGCCGCCGGGTTGGGGTGGATATTCGCCGCTTACCAGGGCGATGCGCATCAGAGGTGCATTGCTAATGTTTCTGGGAGGGCATGCCCCCCCCTGGTTGCGTCAACTTTGTCTTCCGATCAGGCTTTCGGCCAGGGCGCGCAGGCGGGCGCGGGCCGCGGATGCGTCGGGGGTCTCGCCGGGGCCGAGGCGGTCGAGGGCGGCGAAGGCGGCGGCGTGATGTTCGGCGGCCACCGTGGCGCAGTAGGCGCGCGAACCGGTGGCATCGAGGATCGCCAGGGCCGTCTGCACGGCCTGATCGTCCATCTCCGGCCGGGCGTAGAGGCGCGCCAGGGTTGCGCGGTCGGCGCCGGTGGCCAGGGCATGCACCACCGGGAGACTGACCTTGCGCCGGTAGAGATCGGCGGCGGCGGGCTTGCCGGTGACCTCGGGCAGGCCCCAGATGCCGAGGAGGTCGTCCTCGATCTGAAAGGCCAGGCCCATGCTGCGGCCAAAGTCGGCCAGTGCCGTTGCGGTATCAGGCGCGGCGCCGGCGACCAGGGCGCCCAGTTCGCAGGCGCCGGCGATCAGCGCCGCGGTCTTGCGGCCGATCATCGCCAGGTAATCCTCCGGGGTGATGGTCAGATCGCCCTCGTAGCTCAGATCGAGGTACTGCCCTTCACAGACCTGGAGAATGATCTCATCGAAGCGGCGCAGCACGCGCAGCGCGCGCTCGGCGGGCACGCCCGCGTCGGCCAGGCGATGGATGGCCAGATGGGCGATCACGAACATGCCGTCGCCGGCGTTGATGCCCTGGGCCAACCCCCAGATGGACCAGACGGTGGGCCGTCCGCGCCGGGTCGCGCTGTTATCTTCGATGTCGTCGTGGATCAGCGTGAAGTCGTGGAGCAACTGCACCCCGGCGGCCAGGGGCAAGGCCTGGCGCGGGTCGCCCCCGGCCGCCTGACAGGCCAGCAGCGCCAACTGGGGGCGGATCAGTTTGCCGGGATCGGCGGTCGCGGGCCGCAAGTGTTCATCACGCCAGCCCAGGTGGTACTCCTGCATCTGGTAGAAGCGCGCCACCCGCTCTTCGGCTACCGGAAACGCCTCACCCATGGCCTGCTGAATCTGTCGCGCGCTATCAGGGAGTGTCATTGGTTTATCACCCAAAAGCACTTACAAATACCGTTATACCTGGTACGACAACCAGTAGTTTTTTCGCTCCTTAGAGCCAGAAAGAACGATCGGTGCTCATTCCAACTGTCACCGCAGTGTAATCTGAAGCCATTGCCGCATGCCGGGTTTGACTAGTACACTCCTGCATATGTAAGGCGGTAGGAGCAGGGCCAACGTCTGACCAGCCACGCCGTTGCCCCGGCAGCGCCAGCCTTCAGCCGCAGCCCACAACATCGAAGAAGGAGTGCTCATGATGCCGCTCAACTTGCGTTTTCGGTTCAGCCCTGCCAAGGATGGCCTGGTCAAGGTGCTCGGCCCGCTCGAGACGGAGATCATGCAGATTCTCTGGCAGAGCGAACGCAGCACGGTGAAGCAGGTCCACCGCCGCCTCGCGCAGCAGCGCGAGATCGCTTACACCACGGTCATGACCACAATGAGCCGCCTGGCAGAGAAGGGCGTCCTGAACCGGCAGCGGGAGGGGTTGGCCTACGTCTACACGCCGGCAATCTCGGAGACCGAGTTCGTACAACTGGTGGTGCGCCAGGTTCTGGACGGCTTGCTGGACGACTACCGCGACACGGCCATTGACTACATTGTCGAGTACCTGGCGAAGAACAACCCGGCCGAACTGCAGCGCCTGCAGCAGGCCATCCAGTCCCGAACCGGCGAGGGGTAGCCAGGCTTCGGCCCATGCGTCGGCTCGCCCCGAAGCCGACCTCCCTTCCCCTGCCACTGGCCATGCGCGAGGGAGGCGTCCCGCTCGCGCAATCACGTTCTCCTCTCTCCTTCCCCTGCTCCTTCGGGTACGGCCCACAGGTCATAATCGGTGGTCCGTGTCACTCGGACGGTGAGGAACGACCCTACCGGCGCCTCACCCCAGACGAAGACTTGCCCGTCAATCTCTGGCGCGTCGCGGAACGAGCGCCCAATCGCCAGGGGGCGACCGTCGTCGGCGGCGCCCTGGCCCTCGATGAGCACCGGGAGGGTGCGCCCGAGCCAGCGGGCGCTACGCGCGCGTGAAATGCCCTGCTGGAGTTGCATCAGCGTGTGCCAGCGCTTTTCGATCACCTGGGGGCGCACCTGGTCGGGCAGGTCCGCGGCGGCGGTTCCGGGTTCGCGCGAGTAGCGAAAGGCGCCCACGCGATCGAGTTGAACCCGTTCGAGGAAGGCGAGCAAGGCGCGGAACTCCTCCAGCGTTTCGCCGGGGAAGCCGACGATGAAGGTCGAGCGCAGGGCGATATCGGGCATGGCCGCGCGCAGGGCGTCAATCAGGGCCAGGGTGCGCTCCGTATCGGGGGGACGGCGCATGCGCCGCAGCGTGGCTGGATGGGCGTGCTGCAGCGGCATATCCAGGTACTTGACTATCTGCGGGCGGGTTGCCATGACCTCGATCAGGCGTTCGGAGATACCATGGGGATAGGCGTACATCAGGCGCACCCATATTTGCTCGGGGAGCATCTGGCAGAGTTCGTCGAGCAGGGTGGCCAGGCCGTCCTTCAGCCCCAGGTCGCGCCCATAGTCGGTGAGGTGCTGGGCCACGAGTACAATCTCGCGCACCCCGTTGGCGACCAGTTCACGGGCCTCGCCGAGGACGGCGCCAACGGGTTTGGAGGCCATATTGCCCTTGAAACTCGGAATGGTGCAGAAGGCGCAGCGGAGGTTGCAGCCATCGGAGATCTTGAGATAGGCCGAGGGAGTGGCGCGGTGGCGGCGGATGGGCATGGTGCGCCAGTCGGCGTAGCTCACGGGTTGCGGCGCTGTCGCGGGCAAGGGTTGCAACGTCGCGCTCGGGGCGTTCACGGCCTGCAACGGGATCAGGGGGGGGGGGGAGTCGGCGGGTTGCGCGTTGGGAGCGACCAGGTCGTTGATCTGCATCCAGCGCCGGGTGGAGAGCACGTTATCAACGCCCTCGATGGCCGCCAGCAGGTCGCCGTGGGACTGGGCCATGCAACCGGCGGCGATCAGACGCTGGCCCTCACGCTTGCGGGCGCTCAGGTCGCGCAGGACGCCGAGGGTCTCCTCGCGGGCCGCGGCGATGAAGCTACAGGTGTTGACAATGATCACATCAGCGTCTTCGGGCGCCGCGACAGGCGCGTGCCCGGCGGCAGCGAGGATCCCTTCCATGCCCTCGCTATCGACGGCATTCTTGGGGCAACCCAGGGTGAGAATATGGTACTTCATAGAAGATGTTAGTGACTCGTATGGCCCCTACTTCAACGTCGCATCTCCGTGGACGAGGTTTCGCTGCACGGCCTGCCGGGTTACCCTGAGGCGCGGAGGGCTGCGCCCCGCGCGATCCGTTTGTTCCGCGTCTTGAGAGGAGGCTCGGAGGGGGGTAGCCCCTCCGAAGGCCCTGTTCCAGTGCGGCGCGGCTTTGCCCTGCCGCACTGGAACGGGAAACCTCGCGGGCGCCGCAGGCCCCCGCAACCCTCGCCGAGGTGAAGCATGGTCGGAGCACTGCGCATCACCGGTAATTCGTAAACTGCAAGGGGACCTCGATCTCCTGCTCTTTACCTTTGAGGAAGCGAATCACGTCTTGCAACTCGTCACGGCTCTTCGAGGCCACGCGCAGGCTCTCACCCTGGATACGAGGCTGCACCCTGGGAAACTCGTCCCGAATCAGCTTCGCGAGCTTCTTCGCCAGCTCGGCGTTGATGCCTTTGCGCAGGGTGACCACCTGGCGCACCCGTCCACCGCTGGTCGGTTCGACCTTCCCGTAGTCGAAGATCTTGAGTGACAACTGGCGACGCAGGGCGCGCGTCTCGAGCAGATCCCGCACGCTGCGCAGCGACAGTTCATTATCGGTGGTTATCACCAGTTCGCTCTTCCCGAGTTCGAGGGTCGTCTTCGTATCCTTCAGATCGTAGCGGGTCTGGATCTCACGTTGAGCCTGATCGACTGCGTTGACGAGTTCTTGATACTCGAAATCGGAAACAATGTCAAAGCTATGTTCATTTGCCATAGGAGTTCCTGATTACAACGAGACGTCGTCTCAACGGCGGGGAGGGCCCGTGGCCCGCAAGATGTCCCGTTCCGTTGGGGCACGGTGTGACCGCTCCCCAACGGAACGGGGCTTGCAGCGGGGCTCGTCCCACACCCCTGCCCGAGCGCAACTCCGGCCTCAATTGGGAGGCCAGAACCAGTTGACGGGCTGGCCAGCCGCCTGGCCGAGCGGCCCCTGCTGCAGCCCATTGACGGTCACCTGGACATCGGGCGGATTGCCGGCGCGGATGGACACGCGGCGCTGGGCCTCGAACACCAGTTTCTCGCCGGAGCGCATGATCCCCTCGAAGGCCGTGCTGCCGTCCGTCTGCACCCGCACCCAGGAGTTCTCCGTACCCCGGTTGTTGGGGATAACAATCTCCAGCACGATGGGCGCCGACAGGGTGGTCGTAATCTCCGGGGGCGCTGGTTCTGGTGGCTCGATGTTTCCGCCCGCAACCGGCGTATCAGAAGTTGCCGGGAGAGGCGGCGCCGGCTGCGCCGCAGGGGCGGTGGTGGGCGCCATGGCTGGCGTCACCGTCGGCAAGGGCGAGGGTGGTGGGGCTGCCACCGTGGACTCGGCCACGACACCCCCGGCCCGGTCTCCGATGCGCCCGACGGCATTGAGGGTGACATAGGCCAGGCCAACCAGGGCCATGGTCACAAAAAAGACGCCGAGGAAGCTCGGCAGGACATACGCGCGCGTGCGGGGCGGATTGGTGGCGGGAACGATGCGGATCGGATCGGTGCCCCCCCGCTCGCGGCGGTAGAGTTCGATCATCTCATCGGGCGGCAGCCCGAGGTACTGCGCATAGTTACGGATGAAGCCACGTACCACGACATCGCCAGGGAGGCGCTGATAGGCGCCCTCTTCCAGGGCCGCGAGCGATGCCTGAAGGATACGGGTATCCACCGAGGCCTGGGCCAGCGAGAGCCCCTGCCGCTCCCGCGCCTGCCGAAGCCGATCCCCTAGCTCGCTCATATATGCGCACCTTCACTATTGCGCCGGTCGAGGACAGGATTACGGTCGCCACACCGCTGCGGGTTCGAGACGCACCGGGGGCAGAAGTTAAACTTCGGTTGTTGTGGCTCACCACCGCGTGGCCTATTATACCAAATGCTGTTGGATGCGCGGCGCGACTAACCGAAACATGGGGAAATCGGGTTCCTCCGCGACCCTGCCCGAGGAGAGGGTCCGGCAAGGCAAAGCCCTCGCCGAAATACTCTTCTCCAGCCGCGCAGAGAAGCAGCCCGCCTGATTGCAGAACGCTCGATGGAGAAACACCGAATCATGGCAATGCCCGAACTCATGGCTGGCGGCTACGACTGGTTGGAGACGTGGCGGCGGATGTACGACCAGGAGCGCGCCCAGGGCGAGGCCGCGATGGATCCCGCCTTTGGTTGCAGCGCGGACTACTGGGCCCATCGCGCCGGGCGCTTCGCGGCGGCGGCGCGGCGCCACCCGCAGCCCGACTCCTCGATGGAATGGCTCTTCCCGCGACTACGTCCGGACGACACGGTGCTCGATATTGGCGCAGGCACCGGGCGCTATCTGCCGCATCTGGCCCGCCGCGTGGCCCACGTCGTCGCGGTGGAGCCCTCGCCGGCGATGCGTGCCGAACTGGAAACTACGGTGACCGAAGCGGGTCTGAACAACGTCACGATCATCGCCAGTAGCTGGCCGATGGAGGACCCGCCAGCGGCGGACGTGGCCTTCTCGGCCCACGTGGTCTACGGCGTGCGCGAGATCGGCCCGTTTCTGGAGGGTATGGACCGGGCGGCGCGTCGGCTGTGCGTGCTCTTCCTGGGCCTGCGCCATCCCACCTCGGCGCTGAAGCCCGTGTGGGAGCGTGTGCACGGGCAGCCACGCCTGCCGCTCCCGGCGGCGCTCGAGACGCTGTGCGCCTGCCACCAGCTCGGGCTGCTGGCGCGGCTCGAGCTGGCGCCCATCCCCACGATGATGCGCTACGCCGATGCCGAAGAGGCCCTGCTCGATCTGCGCGATCGGCTGCGCCTGACGCCCAATCTCGAACGCGACGCGCGCATCCGCGCGGCGATCGCCGAGGTGTTCGCGCCGACCGACGATGGCATGCTGGCGCCCAGGGAGCAACAACGCTACGGAGGGATCGTATGGTGGGAGCCGGGAACGCGAACGGGAGCACCGTCACAGTGAAAGCCTGCTACGCCATTGCCGTGCTGATGGGCCTGCTGATCGGCAGCATGGCCGTGCTCCTCGACCGGTGGGTGGGTGAGGCCGGGTGGGGGTTGCGAGTGGCGGCGCTCCTGCTCACGGGAAGCGCCCTGTGCCTGGCCCAGTACGGTCTGGCGCGCTGGCGTCGCTGAGGTGAAACAAGTCCTCAATTCCTGGCGGAGGGGCGCGGGGAGGCGCCCGCCGACGCCGGTGGCGCCGGGGGCGTCGTAGGGCTTTGCCGGCTTTT
>DAOUDA010000339.1:0-32293 GCA_034431835.1 Chloroflexaceae bacterium
GGCCTCGTGGTACGGGCGCAAACCGGTGACGCTCGACCTGGGCGGGCGTTTTCACCGCGGGCGCCTGCGGCTGTGCTCATCGCAGGTGGGGCGCCTGGCGCCGGAAACGGCCCCGCGCTGGGATCATGCCCGGCGCGCCGCCAGCGTGGCCGCCCTGCTGCCGCGCCTGCGCCTGGCCCCGCTGCAGGGGCCGCGCCTGCCCCTGGAGCGCGCCGAGGAGGCCTACCGCCTGGTTGACGCCGGCGCGGCGGTGCAGGTAGTGTTGACGTATGGAGGGGATGAGGGGAAGTCCAGCAGCGACCGTGCGTGAGGACGCAGCGCGCTGCGTCCTACGGGTACGTCTGATACTCCGGGCTTCACAACCTGAAGAGGACTGCTGTAGGGAGCCATCCCGTGATAAGCAATCAGTGGACGCGACGCCGGTCAAGGAACTGCTGCGCCTGGCCGCCTGGCACGGTCTGCTCACGCCGGAAGAAGTCGAGCGTCGGTTTACCTGTCGTGATAACCGCACCGTTGCGGCTCACGACTACGGCGAGGCTTTTGCGCGGGAAACGCTCGTGCTGCTCCCGGATTAGGGGGGTATACCCCCTCAGACTCACCGTGCCACGCCGTCGGCGACGCCCTGCGGCGCCGGCTGTTCGCGCAGCAGGGCGACAATGTCGCGCTCGATGAACTCCGGCGTGTCGGTGGGCGCGTAGCGCCGGCGCACGTTGCCGTTGCGGTCCACCAGGAACTTGGTGAAGTTCCACTTGATCGTCGGGAGGCCCAGGAAGCCCGGCTGCTCGGCCTTGAGATAGGCGTAGAGCGGGTGGGTCCACGGCCCGTTCACATCGATCTTGGCGAACATGGGGAAGGTGACGTCATAGTTCAGGCTGCAAAACTGCTGGATCTCGGCCTCGCTCCCCGGCTCCTGGAAGCCGAACTGGTTGCAGGGGAAGCCGAGCACGACGAAGCCCTCGTCCTTGTGGCGGCGGTAGAGGGCCTCCAGCCCCGCGTACTGCGGCGCGAAGCCGCAGCGGCTGGCGACGTTGACGATTAATACCACCTTGCCCCGGTAGGCGTCGAGCTGCCGGGGCGTTCCGTCTATCAGGTTGGCCGTATAGTCATAGATGGTCATTGGTTTGATCCTTGAAATTGTGCAAAAGCTGTACAAAGGTAGTATACCCCGGGCCGGGCGGACAGGCAACCCGGGACGCCGGGAATCCCGGCGGGTAAAGACGGCGCCGGTGTCCCCGAGGCGTATCACCCGGTGGACCCCAGCCCGTTCGCGATCGCGTTAATCGTCAGCAACAGGCGCGGCAGCAGCGCCCCGTCGTCTTCGCCGCGCGCGCGCAGCGCCCGCCACTCGCGCAGCAGGGCGATCTGCTGGCGGTGCAGGATACGCAGGCCGGGGTTGCGCGCCTCGATCATGCTGAAGATGTTGGGCCGCCGCTCGGCCAGAGGGCCATCGTAGAGGCGCTCCAGCATGGCCACCGCGCGCCGGTATTCGGCGAGGATGCGCCCGAGCATGGCCTCCCGCAGCGCCGCGTCCTCCACCAGGTCGGCGTACCAGCCCATCACTTCCGGGTCGGCGCTCGCCACGCTCGTGGCGGCGTTGCTGAAGATGTAGTGTAGCGGCGCCCAGCCAAGGAAGTGCTGTTGCAGCGCCGCGAAGGTTGCCGGATCGCTCTGGTGGAGGTGCTCAAGGGCGCTGCCGACGCCGTACCAGCCGGAGAGGAAGAAGCGCGCCTGGCTCCAACTGAACACCCAGGGGATGGCCCGCAGGTCGGCCAGGGTGGCCTGGCCGGTGCGCCGCGCGGGCCGCGAACCGATGCGGCTCTGTTCCAGGGCGTCTATCGGGGTGGCCTGGCGGAAAAAGGTCAGAAAGCCCGCGCTGCCGATCAGTTCGGTGTAGGCCGCCCGGCTCAGGGCCGCCAGGCGGTCCATAACCGGTTCGAGGACGTGCGCCTCCCCCGGCGCGTGGCGTTCGAGGACGGTGGCGCGGCTCACGCCGGCCAGGTACAGTTCCAGGTTGTAGGCGGCGGTCAGGCGGTTGGCGTACTTCTGGGCAATCGCTTCGCCTTGCTCGGTGACCCGCAGGTCGCCGCCCAGCGCGCCCGTGGGCAGGGCCTTGATGAAGCGGTGGGTTGGCCCGGCCCCCCGGCTGATCGTGCCGCCCCGGCCGTGGAAGAAGCGGATGCGCACGCCCCGCTCCTGCCCCACCGCGGCCATCGCTTTCTGCGCCCGGTAGAGCGACCACAGGCTGGCCACCAGCCCCCCGTCTTTATTGCTGTCACTGTAGCCGATCATCACCTGCTGCGCCAGGTCGCGCTCGCCCCGCAGCTCCCGCTGCAACTCCAGGCTCCGGCGGGTCAGCGGGTGGTCGAGAAAGGCGGCCAGGATGGTCGCGCTGCGCTCCAGGTCCTCGATCGTCTCGAACAGTGGGACCACCGCCAGGGGGCAGGCCGGGCCATCCGGCGTATCGCGCAACAGGCCCACTTCGCGGGCGAAGAGGTAGACCGTGAGCAGATCGGCCTCGCTGCGGGTCATGCTGACGATCAGCGCCCCCAGACCCGCCGGCCCGTGGGTGGCGAGTTCGTCGAGCAGCACCCGGTAGCAACTGAGCACCGCGTCGGCTTCGGGGCCGACACGCGCCGCCGGGCCGGCGAAGGGCCGCGGCGAACCCAGTTCCTGTTCCAGCAGGGCCATGCGTCGGGGCACGTCCCAGGCGATAACCTGGTGATCGGGAAAGCCGGCCACGGCCAGCAACTGCCCCAGGGCCAGGTCGTGGAAATGGCTGTTCTGGCGCACGTCCAGCACGGCCAGGTGAAAGCCGAAGGTCTGGAGGCTGCGGATGACCGGATGGACGAAGTGCCGCGCCAGGCGTTGCGCGCCCACGGCCTCGAGGGCCGTGGCGAGCAGGCGCAGGTCGCGCTCGAGTTCGGGGGCCGTGTGGTAGTGGTACGTTTTGAGGGGCGAGGTGAGCGGCAGGCGCGCCAGCATCAGGTTGATCCACTGGCGCCAGGCTTCGTTGGGGTTGCGTTTCAGCGCCAGCGCGCCTGCTGGCCCCATCGCGGCGCTCACTTCGGTGATGCGTTCGAGGAGTTCCGTCGGGGGCGCCTGGAGCAGGTCGGAGAGGCTGAGGGCCCGCGCCAGATCGCGCAACTGATCCTGGATGATGCCCAGGGCCTGCTGCCGCAACTCGGCCAGGGTCTCGCGGGTGACCTCGGCAGTGACCAGGGGATGCCCGTCGCGATCCCCGCCGACCCAGGTGCCGAAGCGTAGTCGGGGCAGTTGCTCCACGCCGTCAATCAGCGCCGGGTCGAAGCCCACCGCGGCCCATGCCTGCCGCAGGCGCTCGTCGAGCAGCCCGATCACATCGGGAAAGACGTTACGCAGGTAGTGCAGGATGTTACGCCGTTCGGAGGCGACGTCGGGTTTTTCCAGGAAGATCTCGCCGGTGCGCCAGAGGGTGGTCAGGCGCGCCAGCACCTCGGCGCGGATGGAGTCCTGCTCGTAGGGCGTCCAGCGGGTTTCGCCGCGTTTGACCAGCAGCAGGTAGAGGGCGCGGTGGTGCTCGAGCACGGTGGCGCGTTTGGCCTCGGTGGGGTGCGCGGTGAGCACCAGTTCGACCCGCACCTCGGGCAGCGCGGCGGCGATGTCATCCCCGGCGATCCCGCGATTCCGCAACTGACAGAGGGCCTCGCCCCACAGCGCCGGCACGGCGGGCAGGCCGTCGCGCGTTTCCGTCAGCCGCCGGTACTGCACCGCGGCCCGTTCCTCGACCATTTTGAGCAACTGGAAGGCGATCGAGAGGGCCTGGATCAACCGTTCGGGGGCCGCCTCGGGCAGGGGCGTCGTCGGAGCTTCCAGCCAGGGGAGCGCCGCGGCCAGTTCCGGCTCTCCCGCCTCCCGCAGCACCTGGTGCAGGCACTCCAGCACGAAGCGCCGTTCATCGGCGAAGGTGTCGGGGTCGATGGTCAGGTAGCTCGAAGTGGTCATCGGGCGGGTCCTCCTTCGGTCTGTGGAAGCGCCTCCAGCGAGTTCATGTGCGGAGGCGCCGTGTCCCCTGCCGGTCGCCGGTTGGCGGAAGGTAGGGAAACCAGGTTTCCCCACGCCCCTGCCTGAGTCGGGAGACCATGCCTCGCTACGCCCCTCCAGTACGATACCGTAGGTGAGAAACTCGTCCTACCCCATCTCCCGCAGGGCCTCCACCCCATCGGTGGCCTCCCACGGCAGCACCAGTTCGGGCCGCCCGAAGTGGCCGTGGGCCGCCACGCGCTGGTAGAGCCGACCCCGGGAACGGGCGGCCAGCCCGGCCAGATCGAAGCGGCGGATGATCCCGCCGACACTGAAATCGAAGGCCCGCGCCACCCGCTCCGACAGGTCATCGTCGCTGAGCGCGCCGGTGCCGAAGGTCTCCACCCGCACGCTCACCGGGTCACGGAAGCCGATCGAGTAGCTGAGTTGCACCTCACAGCGCGAGGCCAGTCCCGCCGCCACCACGTTCTTCGCCGCGTGGCGGGCGGCATAGGCCCCGGTGCGGTCAATGCGGGTCGAGTCCTTGCCACTCAGCGCCGCGCTGCTCTGGCGCGCGTAGCCCCCGTAGGTATCGGCGCCGGTTTTGCGCCCCGTCAGGCCCGCGTGCAGGGCCGGACCGCCCTCCACCACCGGGCCTTCGGGGTTGATCTGCAGGCGCGTCTCCGCATCGGGGACCAGCGGCTCGTGTTCGAACACTGGTTTGACCACCTGCTCGATGATCAGTTGGCGCAGCCGGACCAGGGGCAGATCGGCGTGGCGCTGGCTGGCCACCAGGGTCAAACTGTGGATGCGCCAGGGCTGGTGGTCGCGGTAGACGATGCCCACCTGCACCTTCCCGTCGGGCGCGAGCTCGTCGCGGTGCTCGCGGCAGACGATGTCGAGGCGCTGCGCCAGGCGATTGGCCAGCCAGATCGGCAGCGGCAGCAGCACGGGCGTCTGCGTGCACGCGAACCCAAAGAGAGTGACGTTCTCCTGGGCGACCAGTTCCGACAGGGCGCTCTCGCGGTCGCGCAGGCTCGAGCGCGCGGCTGTCGGCTCTTCAAGCTGGTTGGTCATCACGGTGCAGGTGCGGCCATTGAAGCTGCCACGGTCGTACCCCGCCTCCAGGATGACCTCGCGGGCGACGCGGGGGATGTCAATGCTGGCGGTTGTCGCCGCCTTCAGCGACACGAACAGAATGCCGGTGGAGACGGCGCACTCGGCCACCACCCGCGCGGCGGGATCTTGCCAGAGAATATGGCCGACCAGGGCGTCGCTGATCTGATCGCAGAGCTTGTCGGGATGCCCCGCCGTGACGGACTCGGATGTAAACACATACTCACTGGCCATAGCTGTCTGCGTCTTTCCTGTCTACACTGCACGGGCGTTCAATCGCCTTCGTCAATTCACTGGCAAGGTAGGGCGCGGTGGCCAGCGCCAGCACCAGCAGCCAGTCCGACGGGCCGAGGGGGGTGGTTCCCAGCACCTGGCGCAGGCCGGGCAGGAAGGTTGTAATGCCCTGCAGCCCCAACCCGGCGCTCACGGCGAAGGTCATGTAGGGGTTCGCCGCTGAAGGCTTGCGGTCGAACAGCCAGCGTTTCTCGGAGCGGCAACTGATGGCGTAGAGCAACTGCGAGGTGGTAAGGGTGGTGAAGGTCAGGGTGCTGGTGCGTGGACCCATGCCGTAGCGTGTCAGGCCCCAGCCGTAGGCGCCGAGGGCGACGGCGGTGAGGACGGCGCTTTCCACCCCGATCCGCCGCACGTCGCGGCGGTTAAACATGGTGGCGTGAGGGTCGCGGGGAGGCTGGCGCAACACGTCGCACTCCGGCGGTTCCAGCCCCAGGGCCAGTTCGGGGAAGACGTCGGTGACAAGGTTGATCCAGAGCAACTGCAGGGGCGAGAGCGGCTCGCCCGCGCCAGCGACGGTCGCCAGCAGCGTGATCGCGATCTCACTGGTGTTGCTGGCGAGAATGAAGTGGACGGCCTTCTTGATGTCGCTGTAGATCGTGCGTCCCTGCTCGATGGCCCCGACGATCGTCGCCAGGTTGTCATCGCGCACGATCATATCGGCGACCTCCTGGGCCACTTCGCTGCCGCTCACGCCCATGGCGATGCCGATATCGGCGGCGCGCAGGGCCGGGCCGTCGTTGATCCCGTCGCCGGTCATCGCCACCACGTGCCCGGCCCGTTGCAGGGCCTGTACGATGTAGAGCTTGTGCGCCGGGCTGACCCGCGAGAAGATGTCCACCCGCTCGGCCAGGCTGCGCAGCACGTCGGGGGGCAGGGTTTCGAGTTGCGCGGCGTCGAGGCTTTCCAGGTGCCCTTCGTGACCCAGGCCGATCTGCCGGGCGATCGCCGTGGCGGTGGCGCTCTGGTCGCCGGTGATCATGATTGTGCGCACCCCCGCCGCGCGCAGTTGTTCGACCAGGGCAGGGATCTCCGGTCGGGGCGGGTCGGCGATGCCCGCCAGACCCACCCAGATCAGGTCGCGGCGCTCCTCGGGCGTCCCGTCGTCGGGCAGGTAGGCCACGCCGAGCACGCGCAGGGCCTGGCCGGCCATGCGCTCGTTGTCCACCAGGATGCGCTCACGGTCCTCCTCGGTGAGCGGGCGCACCGTCCCGGCTTCGCTCACCCGGTCGCAGAGGCCCAACACCTGGTCGGGGCTGCCTTTAACCGCCAGCAGGTAGCCGCTGCCGTCCTGGTGGAGCGTGTCCATGAACCCGCGCCCTTCGCTGCGCAGGCGCGTCCGCAGCAGGGGGTAGCGCGCGCGCAGGGCCTCGACGTCGAGGCCCTGTTCGAGGGCGGCGCGCACCAGGGCGGTCTCCGTCGGCGTGCCCACGAGCCGCGGGCCGTCCGCGGCGGGCTCCAGGCGCACCTCGCTGCAGAGCGCCGTCAGCCGCAGCAGTGCTTCGAGATCGGCGCCGCTGCCGGGGGGCAGCGCCTGGCCCTCGACGCTGAAGCCGCCCATGCCGTGGTCGTAGCGCCGCTCGCCCGTCACGACCATCACCAGGGTCATCTCGTTGCGGGTGATCGTGCCGGTCTTATCCAGGCAGAGGAACTCCACCGACCCCAGGGTCTCCACGGCCACCAGGCGCCGCACCAGCACGCCCTGCTGTTCGAGGCGGCGCAGGCCGATGGCCAGGGTGGTGGTGGCGACGGTGGGCAAGCCTTCGGGCACGGCGGCCACGGCCAGGGCGATGACGGTCTTGAACATCTCCAGAAGGCCCAGGTTCCGCGCCAGGCCAATGCCAAACACGACGCCGCAGAGCGCCAGCGCCCCGACAACCAGTTGCCCGCTGAGCGTGCGGAGCTGGCGTTGCAGGGGCGTTTCGGGCTGCTCGGTTTCGCCCAGCAGCCGCTGGATCTCGCCGATCTCGGTGGCGACCCCCGTCGCCACTACCAGGGCCCTGCCGCTGCCGCCGGTGACCACCGTGCCGCGGTAGACCATATTGGTGCGGCTCCCCAGGGGCACGTTGCGCTGGTCAAGCGGCGCGACGCTCTTGTTGACCGGCACACTTTCGCCGGTCAGCGCCGATTCGTCCACGCTGAGGTGATCGGCGACAATCAGGCGCGCGTCGGCGGGCACGGCCATGCCCCGGCGGAGGACGATCAGGTCGCCTGGCACGACCAGTTCGCCCTCCAGTTCGCGTTCCTGGTCGTCGCGCACCACTACGGCGTGCGGTTCCAGACCGCGGTTCAGCCCGGCGATGGTCTGCTCGGCCCAGTATTCAGTGGTGAACCCGATCCCCGTGTTCAGGGCCACCACGCCCAGGATCACCACCCCGTCCACCAGGCCCCCCGTAACGATGGACACCACCGCCGAGACGCCAAGCAGGACCATAGGCAGGCTGGATAACTGTTCAAGCATGATCTGCAGCGGTGAGCGGCTGACGGCCTGGGGCAGGAGGTTGGGGCCGTACTGGCTCAGCCGTTCGAGGGCGACCGCGTCGCTCAGGCCCCGATCCGGCGAGGTGGTGAGCAGCGTGGCGGTTTGCTCGATATCGAAGATGTGCCAGGGATGGTGCGCCTGCTGGCGGCGCCCGCCCTCGCCGGCGTCTTCGCCACTGAGGATGCGCCCGACGGTGCGCTCAACTTCCTGGTGGGTAAGCGGCGAGGCGAAGCGCAGCAGCAGCGTCCCCGTCAGGCTGCTGGCAACCGCGCTGATGATGCCGGTGCGGCCTCGGAGGGCGCGTTCGAGGCGCGCCTTCTCGACCTCGTTGCGGTAAAGCTGGGCGATACGCAGGCGCAGCCGGCCCGGCGAGCGATGCACCACGGTGACGACCGCCGCTGGCGGGCTTACCGCTGGAGCGGGCAGAACCGCCGCCGGAGCCGCCACCGGGGCGATGGCCGGTGTCGGCGGCGCGACCCGGGGTGGCGGGATTGGCGGCGCTTCCACCGCCACGCGCTCGCGTGCGACGCGCGGCGGCAGGGTGATCACGTCCAGCGGATAGGTCTGGCTAATGACGTGACCGGCCGAAACCGCCAGCATATCCACCGGCGCGCCCGAACGGTCGCGCGCCCGCCGCAGTCGCACCAGCACCTCCTCGTTCATCCGCATCCAGGACATGCGGATGTCGCCCCGGCGCAGGGATACCTCATCGCGGTCGTCAATCACCAGCAGCAACTCGCGGTTAACGTGCAGGCGCATGCGCCCCACGCTGACGCGCTGGTACAGCGTAAGCGGGCGGGTCAGGCGCAGCGTCACTGCGCGCGTCTCGCCGCTGGCGGGCAGATGCACCGACTCCAGGGCCTCGATCACCTCGCGGTCCTGGAGGATGGTGTCGAAGGTCGAACGCAGGCCGTACTGGTCAAGGGCGGCGCGAAACACATGGCCCGGAATGGCGCGACAGGGCAGCGTGGTCAGCGCCACCAGCAAGGTGCGCGCCGTTCCCCCGCCTGCGAAGACCTCTTCGAGCAGGGCGCTCAACTCGGCCATGCCGCAGTCGCCTGCCCGGTGGGATGGTACTACGCTCATAGAAGCTCACACGGCTACGCCGCATACGAATGCCATGAAAAGGGCTTTCTCAGCAGGGCTGCGCCCTCCCAAACCCTCTCATCAGGCAGGGGTGTGGGGAAACCAGGTTTCCCCACTTGATCACCTGCGGTCGCGGCGATTGCGATGCACGGCCAGGATGGTGGCGGCATTGGCGAGCAAGGTGCTGGCCGGGCCGAGGGCCTGGCCGCGAGCCAGTTGCACCACTCCCGCACCGACCAACCCCAGGAACAGGACCGTCTGCAGATCCAGCGCCCCCTGCGAGTGGCGCTGGATGAAGTGTTCGATGCGATCAACGCGATCGGCCACCACATCGAGCACCGAATACTCTGGCATCCGGGGCAGTTCAAGGGTGAACAGATGGCCGGCGCTGGCGGCGCTGGCCAGTTCGTCGAGGTCGCCGTGGAAGTGCAGCAGGATACTGGCGGTTAACGGGTTGGCTTCGGCGTAGGCCACGCCAGGGCACGCGGCGAGATCGCGCTCGGCGCGCTCGAAGAACGCGGCATCACCCTTGCGCGCCGGAATGCGCAGGCGCAGCCGCTCGCCGGCCTGGTGGGCGACAAAGGCTACTGGCAGCATAGCGACCCTCCGGGGCGTTTGATTGCGGATTTTGGATTGCGGATATACGGTTGTAGCCAGCTTGTGGTGCATCGGGCCGTGCTCACCTCCGCGCTGCGGCCCGAATGGGTCGCCTGGAAACATAAGCGTCCCCCCTGGGCGCGATGAGCAAACTGGTCGTGGCGCATCTGGACCGGCTCACCCTCACGCTGGCGTCTGGGCGAGGTGCATGGAGCGGCGCTAGGCTTCAGGCGTTACATCGGCCGCATGTTCGTCGGCGAGCAGTTCGGCCAGCAGGTCGCCGCCATTGTTCGCCGGCGCTGGTTGGGGGGGCGTGGCCCGTTCCGCCTGCAACTCGGCCTGGACCTCGGCAACCAGATCGCTGAGCGACTCGGCGGTAAGCGCCAGGGCCTCGCGGCCGCGCTCGAAGCCCAGCACCGCCAGTTTCAGCCCGCGCTTGGTCAGCGTGCGGGCATGGGGCGCCAGGGCCGGCGCGAGATCGCGGGCGGCGAACGTCAGCCCCGCCCCGACGGCCAGCCCGGTTAGAAAACTGAGCGAGTTGTTCACACTACCTATCCTTCCCTGACAGGTCCGTTGGCTGACATGGTACCGCATCTTGCGGTGTGTGCAAAGTCATTGTCAAGGGTGGCGAGGGCTGCGCCCTTCCGGACCCTCTGATCAGGCGGAGGCGAGGGCAACCCTGGTTGCCCCACGCTACTCCTGGCAGATAGGAGGCCGCTTCGCTCCCTCCCGCTCCCGGACCCTCCCCACAGGCGGGGGGTTGGGGCAACCTGATTGCCCCACCCTCTTCACGATCGGCCGTGGGAGGCCGCTTCGCCCCCTCCCTCCTCTCAGGTTTAGAGTTTTTCGAGCGCGAAGGGGTTTTCGGCATTCCAATGCGCTTGCAATCCTCACCCCCCTGCCCCGGATAGGGAATGCGAGACGAGCATGCGCTCAAAAACTCTATGCCTGTGAGGGGTCAGGGGGAGGGTGAGGATCACGGCCCGGTGGTCATTTCTTCTCGTTCAAGCGGCTGCCAGCGGGGTATACTGCCTCTGGTTCCTCCGGTTGCTACCGCCAGGAAAGGAGCGCCGATGAACGAACTGCCGCTGCCCGCCTGGGCAGCCTACCCCAACCGCCCGCTCCGGCGGGCGATCAACCGCGCGCCGATCACGCTCTACCGGCTGGGGCTTGGGCCGCTGATTGGCCGCCTGGTGATGATTTTGAGCACCACCGGGCGCAGCAGCGGGTTGACCCGGCGCACGGCGATCGAGTACCACATCTGCGCCGGACGCATGTACGTAATGAGCGGGTACGGCGCCCGGCCCGACTGGTACCAGAACATACTGGCCGACCCGCGGGTGACGCTCCAGCCTGGCGGCGAGGTGCGCCACGCGCGCGCGCGTCGCGTTACTGATGACCTGGAACTCGATGCCGCCTACGACTGCTTCAAGCACAGTCCGGGGCTCCGCCTGATGGCGCGGCTCCTCGGCGTGGAGTTGACCCGCGAGAGCTTTCTCGCCAATCGCGAGCGGTTCTACCTGGTCACGTTCGACCCGACCGACGAGCCGACGCCCCCGCCGCTCCCCGCCGACCTGCGCTGGGTCTGGCCCGTGGCCCTGACCCTGATGGCGGCGCTGTTCTGGTTCAGGCGCCGCGCGCGGTAAGGGAGGCGCCGTGCGCCGCCGCTTCATGGGGCCTGCCCGGACCGCGGGAGGGTCCGGGAGGGCCAGGCCCTCCCGGGAAGCCTCTTTCCTCGTCTGCCTGGAGGAAGGTGGGGGAACCGGGTTTCCCCACGCCCCTGCCCGTTACGGTAGCGCAACCCGGAGGATCGCGCGCAGGGTCTGAGAGGGATGCGTCCTCCGAGAAACCCTCTTCTGGCCGGATGCACTGCTACGTGGCGCATCCGTCAAGTCGTTGGTCGTGCTGAGCGAAGCGAAGCATCTTCCGCCTCCTGATGCAGTGGACCCTTCGCTTCGCTCAGGGTGACATAGAACTTGCCGGATGCGACGCTAAGGAGAGGATATGCGCAGGCATCCATTGACCATTTTTCTCGTCCTCTTCGTCAGCCTCGTAGTGCCGTCAACCCTTCGGCTGCCCGTATCTGGCGCCGGCCAGGCGCAGGGCAGGCTGGTCATCGCCAACGTTCAGCCCGGTGCGGCGCAGGTTGAGCAGTACGGCAAGTTTGAACTGACCTTTGATGTCAATGGCGCCGTCGCCAGTAATCTCGCCTATCCCTTCGATCCTGAGCCGCCCGCTGGCGTGCCCGCCGGGGTCGGCATCAGCGTGGATGCCCTGTTCAGCCCGGACAACTGGAAGACGGTGATCACCCAGCCGGGCTTTCTGTACCAGGATTACCAGCGCCGGTGCATCGGCGACACCGGGGCCAACGACTGCGCGAATGGCTCGGAGTGGCTGTATCCACGCGGCGCGCCGGTCTGGAAGGTGCGCTTTGCGCCGCAACGGAACGGTGTCTGGCACTATCGCCTGCGCGCCCAGGATGCCTCCGGCGTGGCCGTGAGCAATATCGGGACGTTCACGGTCACCCCGCCGGTCTCGCCGCACAATCACGGCTTCATCCGCATCAGCCAGCGCGATCCGGGCTATTTCGAGTATTCAGACGGCTCGCCGTTCATCGCTGCGGGGCATGGCGCGGGCTTCGACGGCGATCGCTTCACCTACCACGTCGATGCCGACATGCGGCGCTTTGAACGCTACCGGGTCAACTTCCTGCGGGTGTGGATGAGCGGCAGCGGCATCTCCATGGCCCCCTGGAACCCCTGGCACTCGCACCATCTGCCCGGGGAGGGCGGCTACTTCAACCCGACGAGCCTGAGCTATGCCGCTGCCTATGCCGATCATCAGTTCGCGCTGCGGCTCTGGGATTACGCCGATCCCGCGATGTCCAACCGGCGCAACCCGTGCATGTTTCAGGGCTTCTCGAACAACATCGCCGTCAGGCCCAACACCACCTACCTCGTTCGCGCACGGGTGCGCGCGGTTGGCGTGACCGGCCCGCGGAACGCCCGCTACCCCTACGGGTTCACCATCCGGCGCGGCGGCTGGCTGGGCGAGACATGCGCCGATCCCGCCTCGACCGCCGAAAACACGACCCGCCTGGTCGGGTTTGTTGCCGGTACCACCGGCTGGACCGAGATCACGGGTACGTTTTCCACCGGGGCGAATGACTTCTTCCTCGACAACTTCTACCTCATCCTGGAGAATACCACCGGCGGCGATGTCTTCGTGGACGAGGTCTCGGTACGGGAGTGGAACGGCCGCGTGGCCGTCGGCAGCGAAGTGCTGTGGAAGAACCGCTTCGCCTACCACCGCTACTTCGACCAGGCCCCCTCCTGGCAATGGGACCATCTTCTGGAGCAGGCGGCTCGGGCCGGCGTGACCATTCGCCCGGTCGTCCTGGAGAAGAACGACTGGATCGCCAACCATATCGCGCCCGACGGCAGCCTGGTCGGCGCGTACTACGACCTCGACAACGATCGCTTCTACGCCGCGCCGAACACGGCGGTGCGCCGCTATCACGAGTATTTCTGGCGCTACCTGATCGCCCGCTGGGGCTACTCGCGCGCGGTGCATTCCTGGGAGTTGCTCAACGAGGGTGATCCGTATAACCGCAACCACTACGCCCAGGCGGACGCCTTCGGGCGCTTTATGCGCGCCTATGATCCCGCGCGCCACCTGGTTACCACCTCAACCTGGCACAGCTTTCCCCTGGCCGAGTTCTGGGACAATCCGGCCTACAGCGGGGTGGACTACGCCGATGTCCATGCCTACGCCTGTTGCGGGGCGCTCGCCGCGGGCTGGGCGCAGCAGATTGACGCTCCTCTGGCCTTCGAGAGCCGCCCGGCCTTCGTGTTCGGCGGCGCGGATTCCGCCGTGCGCATCCTCGGAACGGAACGGTTCAACAACGCTGGCGCCACGCCCCGCTCCCTGGTCATTCGCGGCATGGGCGAATGGGTGATCCGCTATCGCATGCGCGCCGAGAACTTCACCGGCGCCTGCGGCTACGGGCAGCCGAACGATCTCGCCGGCCCGCGCCTGTTGTGGATCCTCGATCAAGAGCGGCCGGATGGCCGCTCAAACGTGGTACCGGCTGCCGCGAACGGCCAGCAGTTCCTGTGCAGCGCGCCCGCCGGCACCTACCCCTGGCGAACGTTTGATAGCCGCTACCTGGCTGACGGCGCCCCCGCGCCGCGCGCTGCCCGTCTCATCATTAGCGACGATAACATCCACACCCTCTCGATCTACTTTCAGAACGGGTTCGGGACGGGCGGCGCGGCCTGGATTGATGAGGTCGAACTGATTGCGCCCGACGGTCAGCCGGTTTACCTGAACGGATCGTTTGATCGCACCCCGTTAAACTACGACACTGCCCTGCTCACTGCCGCCTATAGCTGGCAGATCGGCGGGCGAACCCGGTCCGGCCCGCGCAAGCCGGTCACGCGGGGCGAGGTGGCCCTCGGCGACGCGAACGACTATCGCGGGGACGCGAACCACGACCAGCGCCGCGATACGGGCGGGATCTGGCTCCACAATTTCATCTGGGGCCAGATCAACGCCGGTGGGCTCTACGAGTTGTACTGGGATGCCGAGAACATCCGCCGCTACAACCTCTACGGGCATTTCAAAGCCTACCGCGACTTCATGGACGGCATTCCGTTGAACAACGGGCGCTACGCCGAGGCGCGGGCGATCACCTCGCACCCCGACCTGCGGGCGTGGGGGCAGGTCGATCGGGTCGCCTATCGCGGCCACCTGTGGGTCAGCAATCGCCATCATACCTGGCGCAATGTTGTGGACGCCGTGCCCGTCGCGCCCATCAGCGGCACGCTCACTATCCCCGATCTCGCCCCCGGCGCCTACCGCGTCACCTGGTGGGATACCTACGCGGGTACGGTAATGAGGACCGAGACGGTGACAACGACCGCCTCCAGGCTGGCGCTGCGTTTACCCGCGCCGCTGGTGAGCGATGTGGCCCTGCGCTTCGAGCGCCAGCCGGTCGTGTCTGTGCCCCGCCTGTATCGAGGCGCTGCCGTGGGGCGGTGATGCCCGGGGCCGGGCGCGAGGGCAACGCTCTCCCGGACCCGTTAGCCTCGCTCGGTTGGAGGGGGATGGGGAAACCTGGTTTCCCCACGTCCCTGCCTGGCCGCGCGCACCACCACCTCGTGGCGCCGGCCGTCGTCACGCAGGGGGATGCGCCCGTCGGGCAACGGTTCGCCGTCGAGCAGGGTTTCGAGGTCCGCGCCGGGTTCTTCGGGCAGGTGTTCCACCCGGATGTGGTACACGCTCCCACCATAGCGGTAGGCAACCTCGTAGCCCGGCCACTCGGGCGGCACACACGGCTGGATGCGCAGCGTGGCCCCTTCGCGCCGTAGCCCCAGGATCATCTCCAGCCCCAGCCGGTAGAGCCAGCCCGCCGAGCCGGTGTACCAGGTCCACCCGCCCCGCCCGCGGTGCTGCTCGGCGGCGTACACATCGGCGGCGACGACATACGGTTCGACCTTGTAGGTCTCGGGCTGGGTGTTGGCGTGGCGCACCGGGTTGATCATCTCGAGCAGCGCGTAGGCATCCGCTCGCGCTCCGAGCAGCCCGCAGGCCCAGATCAGCCAGATCGCCGCGTGGGTGTACTGCCCGCCATTCTCGCGCACGCCCGGCACGTAGCCCTTGATGTAGCCCGGGTTCTGCTCGCTGCGGTCGAACGGCGGCGTCAGGAGCCGGATCAGCTCCGCCTCGCGGTCCACCAGGTGGACCAGGGCCGACTCGATGGCCTGGCGCGCCCGCGCAGGGTCGCCGCCGGCGATCACCGCCCAGGCCTGTGGCAGCAGGTCGATCCGGCACTCCTCGTCGCGCGCCGACCCCAGGGGCCTGCCGTCGTCGTAGAAGGCCCGCAGGTACCAGTCTCCGTCCCAGGCATGGGCTTCGACCGCCGCCAGTTGCTCTTCTGCCGCCGCGGTGTAGCGGGCGGCCCGCTCGGCGTCGCCCCGCGCCGTGGCCAGTTCGGCCATAGCGCGCAGCACAACGATCAGGAACCAGCCGACCCAGACGCTCTCGCCCCGACCGCCCGCGCCGACCAGGTTCATCCCGTCGTTCCAGTCGCCGGCGCCCATCAGCGGCAGACCGTGCGCACCCTTGCGTCGCAGGGCCAGGTCCACCGCCCGCGCACAGTGCTCGTAGAGGGTGCCATGCTCCTCGGATACGCTCGGGTGGTCGTAGTACTCCGCCTCGCCGTCGGCCAGGGGCCGGCCTTCGAGGAAGGGGACCGTTTCGTCGAGCACGGCGCTGTCGCCCGTAAAGCGGACGTAGTGGGCGGTCGCGAAGGGCAGCCAGAGGTAGTCGTCGGAGAAGCGCGTGCGGATGCCGCGCCCGGTCGGCGGGTGCCACCAGTGCTGCACGTCGCCCTCCACGAACTGCCGCGCGGCTGCCCGCAGGAGGTGCTCGCGGACCAGGGCCGGCTCGGTGTGCAGCAGCGCCAGCACATCTTGCAGCTGGTCGCGGAAGCCATAGGCCCCGCCCGACTGGTAGAAGGCCGAGCGCGCCCAGATCCGGCAACTCAGGGTCTGGTAGAGCAGCCAGCCGTTGAGCAGCGCGTCCAGTTCCGCGCTCGGGGTGCGCACGCGGACCTGGCCCAACCGGGCGTTCCAGATGGCGGCGCTCCGTTCCAGGGCGGCGTCAACCGCGGCGGGGTCGCGGTACCGCTCGATCAGCGCCCATGCCTCGCCCGCATCGGCCCCCTGCCCCAGCAGCAGCACGAGCGTGCGCCGTTCGCCGGGGTCCAGCCGCAGCAGGCAGCGCAGCGCGCCGCAGGGGTCCAGGCCGGCGCCGGTGCGGCCCGCCAGGGGGCCTCCGCGCAGCAACGCCGCCGGACTCGCCAGGTCGCCGTTGCGCCCGATGAAGGCCCTGCGGTCGCCGCTGAAGGAGGCCGGCTCACTGGCGGCGATGAAGGCGACGCGCTCGCCGAACTCGTGGTTGTAGGGGTTGCGCGCCAGCAGCGCCCCGCGCTCCTCGTCGGCCACGGTCACGATGAAGGGGGCCATCTGCTCGCGGAACACGCCAAGTACCCACTCGACATAAAATGTCAGACTCAGCCCGCGCTCGCCGTCGCCCTCGTTTGTCAGGTCCAGCCGGTAGAACTTCACCGGGTCCTCCGGCGCCACGCCCACCGTCAGCCTGCTGGCAATCCCGTGGCGGCGATGCTCGAACATGCTATAGCCAAAGCCGTGACGCACGCGCCAGTGGCCCGCGCCCAGTGGCCAGGGGGTGGGCGACCAGACCGCGCCGTCGCCCTCGTCGCGCAGGTAAAGCGCCTCACCCGCCGGGTCGCCGACCGGGTCGTTCGACCAGGGCGTCAGGCGGTTCTCGCGGCTGTTCTCGGCCCAGGTGTAGCCCGCGCCGCGCTCCGAGACGATGCAGCCAAAGCGCGGGTTGGCGATCACGTTGATCCAGGGCGCGGGCGTGTACTGGCCGGGTGCCAGTTCGATCACGTATTCGGCGCCGTCGCGGGCAAAGCCGCCGCAGGGGCCGCGCAGCGCGAGCGGTTCGGCGGGGGCCAGGGCCGGCCCCGCAGGGGGGACGGCGAGGATCTGGGGCAGCGGCGCCGTATCCTGTTCGCGGCGCCGCAAGTGCTGGGCCAGGCTGCCCCGCCGGCCCGCCAGCACCATCCGCGCGGCGCTCTCCAGCAGCACGCGGTCCTCCTCGGGCATCAGGTCGGCCCGCAGGGCGAAGACGCCGCCGCGCTGGTTGAGCCAGCCCCCGGCCCGCCCGCTGCGGATCAGCGCCAGCAACTGCTCATGCAACTCCTGCAAGTAGCCGCCGGTTTCCTCGTTGAGGATGACCAGTTCGACCCGTAGCCCCTTCAGCCGCCAGTACTCGTGGGCCTGCAACAGTTCCTGCACCAACCCCAACTCGCCCGGCGCGGAGATGCGCGCCAGCACGATCGGGTCATCCCCGGAGATGCCGTAGGCCCACAGGCCGGGCTGGCCCTTGCGGTTGCGTTCGATCACCTCAGGCGCGGCGCGCCGGAGCGGGTCGGGGAAGATGGCGAAGGCCGCCAGGCGCTGGTAGCGGTGGGCCGCGTCGCCGTCCAGGTTCAGGCTTTGCAGCTCGACCTGGGCCTGGGTCCAGGCCAGGTCGAAGGCCCGCGCCCCCACCAGGGGGTCGCGGTACTTGTCGGCCAGGCGCAGGGCCTCGTCACGGGTCGCGCCAATGGCGGTGGTGAAGAAGAGTTGCACCGAGGCCCCCGGGGCGATGCGCACGCGCCGCCGCAGGCTGAAGATCGGGTCGAGCACCACGCCCACGCGGCCGCTCAGGGGCCGATCCAGGGCTACCGGGTGGGCCGGGCCGTGGCCCCGCCCCAGGAAGGCCGCCCGGTCGGTTTCGTACTCCACCTCGCCCACCACCCCCGAACGCGCCGCCACCACGTGCACCGCGTAGGGGCGCTCGCCGTCCGCCGCACGGGGACGCCGCGAGGCCAGCAGCGCCCCTCGCTCGGCCACGAACTCGGTCTCGACGAACAGATTGGCGAAGGCCGGGTGGGCCATCTCGGCCATGGGCGGCGCCAGCACCAGTTCGGCGTAGCTGGTGACCTCCAGTTCCCGGGGCGCGGCGCCCAGGTTGGTCAGGGTGATGCGCCGCACCTCCGCCGGGTCCTCCGGCGAGACCGTCACCTCCATGCGCGTTTCGATGCCCCCGATCTGCTGCACGAACTCGGCCTTTTCCAGGCTGAAGCGCACGCGGTAGTGTTGGCCCTCGCGGCGCAGGGGTTGGTAGCCCGCCGACCACGCCAGCCCGCTGCGGGCGTCGCGGAGGTAGATGAAGCTGCCCCAGCAGTCGCGGGCGCCGTCGGGACGCCAGCGGGTAACCGCCAGGCCCTTGTAAAAACTGGCCCCCCCGCCGGCGTTGGTAAGCACCACGCTGTAGATCGGGCCGCCCAGCAGGTGGGTGTACGGCGTCGCCGTGCCCGGGCTGGCGAACTGGCGCGAAGTGGGGACCACGGGCAGCACCACCGCCGGGGCCTCGGCCACGTCTTCGGGCAACTGGATCGGCGCGCTCTGGGGGATCTTCTCGTGCAGCAGGGGCTCGGTGGCGCGGATCATCGGCTCCTGGTGGAAGCGGCGCTGCATGACCGCGTCGTGGAGCGCGTTGTCGAGGGCCACCAGGCTCATCCCCTGGTGATGGACCATGAAGGAGCGCACGATGGCGCGTTGCTGGCCCGGCGGGAGCCGTTCGGGGGTGAAGTCCACCGCTTCGTAGAGGCCATAGGCGCCCCACATCCCCAGGTCAATCAAGCGCCGCAGGTTCTCCACCGCCGCGTGCGGCTGCACGCTCAACGCCAGCACCGTGGCGTAGGGCGCCACCACCAGGTCGTTGGCCAGGCCGCTCTTCAGGCCCAGGCCCGGCACGCCGAAGGCGCGGTACTGGTAGTTCATCGCCAGATCGCGGCTGTTGAAGGCCGACTCGGAGATGCCCCAGGGCACGCCCTTGCGCGCCCCGTAGGCGATCTGCGCCGCGACCGCGCCGCGCACCGTGGCGTCGAGCAGCGTTTCGGGGAAGGTGGCCATCACCAGTTGCGGCATCAGGTACTCGAACATGGTGCCGCTCCAGGCCATCAGGGTCGCCGGCCCGGCGGCGGGAGTGAAGGTGCGCCCGATGTGGAACCAGTGCTCCTTGGGCACGTCGCCTTTGGCGATCGCCACGAAGCTCGCCAGCCGCGACTCGGAGGCCAGCAGGTCGTAGAAGGAGTTGTCGCGGCGCCCCTCGCCGACGTTGTAGCCGATGACAAAGATGCGCCGGGTCTCGTCGTAGAGGAAGCGGAAGTCCATCCCCAGGGCCAGGTCGCGGGCCTGGGCGATGATCGCCGCCTGGCGCTCCAGCAGGCGCGCCGCGGCCCCCTCGCGCGCCGCCAGGTCGGCCAGGGTTGGCACAGGTCCGTCTGACTCCATTTCCCCACCGGCCAGGGTTTCCAGATCCTCCAGGTGGGCGCGGGCCTGGCGCCGCGCGGCCCGCAGCCAGTCGGCGGCAACGCCGCTCGGACGCAACTCCTCGGTGCGCTCCAGCACCTGGCGCAGGCGCTCGCGGTAGCCGCGCAGGCTTTCGGGAGACGCGTCGAGCAGGCGCTCCACCTCCGCCAGCCGTTCGCGCAGCGGGTCATCCTCCCCCAGGTGATCGCGCGCGAGCATCAGCGCGTCTTGCAGCCCGGCCAGGGCCGCCGGGCCGATGATCGGCGCCTGTTCCAGCCCCAGGTAGCCCTGGGCCAGGGCGATCAGGTGGCCGGCCAGGTTGCCGCTGTCCACCGTGGAGAGGTACAGCGGCGGGAGCGGGCGCAGGGTGCGCGTGTCGTACCAGTTGAGCAGGTGCCCACGGTAGCGTTCGAGGCGCTCCAGGGTGGCGAAGACGCGCTCGCTCCGGGCGGTCAGTTCGCTCAGCGAGACGTACCCGAAATCGTGGGCGGCCAGGTCGGCCAGCAGTTGCAGGCCGATGTTGGTCGGCGAGGTGCGCGGCGCCACCAGGGGCGCGGGTGTTTCCTGGAAGTTGTCGGGCGCCAGGTAATGGCCCTCTTCGTCCACGAAACGCTCGAAGTAGGCCCAGGTGGCGCGGGCCAGCCGGCGCAGCAGCGCGACATCCTCGGCGGTGAGCGGTTCGGGATGGGGCGCCAGGTAGGGCCGGTCGAGCCAGCCAACCAGGGCCGGCGAGCCGATCCACGCCGCCAGCACCGGCGCGGCGGCGGGCAGGGCCTCCAGCGCCTGCCGGGGCCGGGCCAGGCCCAGCAGCCCCAGCGCCGCCAGGGCCGGGGCCGTGCGCCGCAGCGCCCGATCCCACGAGCGCCGCAGGCGCAACTGGGCCTGGGCCGCCGTCTCCCACTCCAGCAGTTGCCGCCGCGTGAGTAGCATGCGCGCCAGCGTGCGCGTGATCGCATCCACGTTGAGCGCCGCCTGGTCGGGCAGCAGGGCGATGTTGATCAGCAGCCGCAGCCCCTCATCGCGCAGGGCCGCCAGTTTGGCCTGCCGTTGCTGGGCCGAGCGCCAGCCGAGCAGCCAGAAGCGCGCGTCGGCCAGTTCAAAGAGCAGCGGCACGCTCAATGGTGCCACGGCCGCCAGCGTCCAGACCCAGGCGCGCCCCGGCAAAAACAGCCAGCCCAGGCCCAGCAGCGTCACCGAGGCCGGCACCACCAGGCTGCGCCGCAGGTTGTCGAAGATCTTGTAGCGCGCCAGCGGCGGCAGCACGTTCGGCGCCCACGCCCCGCTGCCCGTCGGCGTCCGGGGCAACAGCCAGGCGGCGATCTGCCAGTCGCCGCGCACCCAGCGGTGCTGCCGGGCCGCGTAGGCCGCGTAGGTGGTCGGGTAGCTGTCAATCAGTTCCACGTCAGAGAGCAGCGCCACGCGGGCGTAGTTGCCCTCGATCAGGTCGTGGCTGAGCAGCGTGTTCTCCGGGAAGCGGTCGTGGAGCGTTTCGCGCAGCACCACCGGGTCGTAGATGCCTTTGCCGACGAAGCTCCCCTCGCCGAACAGGTCCATGTAGGTGTCGGACACGGCGGTGGTGTAGGGGTCAATGCCCACGTTGCCGGCGAAGATCCGCGCGAAGCGGCTGGCCAGCGCGCTCGGCAGGTCAATGCCCACCCGCGGCTGCAGGATGCCGTAACCCTCGACGGTGCGCCGGGTCCGCGGATCCATCACTGCCGCGTTGAGAGGATGGGCCAGGGTGCCGATCAGCGCCTGCGCCGCGTCGCGGGGGAGCTGGGTGTCGGCGTCGAGGGTGATCACGTAGCGGATCCGCGGCAGCACACTCAGGGCGCCGAGCAGCAGATCGTAGGTCGTATCGGTGGCCCCGGCGAGCAGCCGGTTGAACTCCTCCAGCTTGCCGCGTTTGCGCTCCCAGCCCATCCAGCACCCCTGCTGAGGGTTCCACAGACGGCGCCGGTGCAGCAAGAAGAACCGGTCGGGACCGTAACGCGCGTTCAGGGCCAGGATGCCCTCGCGGGCCACGGCGAGCAGTTGCTCGTCTTCGGGCATGCGGGGCTGCGGCGCGTCGGCGAAGTCGCTCAACAGGGCGAAGTGCAGGTGCGGGTCCTCATTGGCCAGGTAGAGCACCTCCAGCGACTCGAGCTGGCGGCGCACGCTGTCCGGGGTCAGCAACAGGGTGGGGACGACCACCATGGTGCGCAGATCGGCGGGGATGCCGTTCCGCAGATCGAGGCGCGGCAGCAGGCGCGGCGGCAGCAGGTGGGCCACGGCCCGGTTGGTCAGTTCGATCGCCAGGGTGCTGGCGGGCAGAGCCAGGAGCCCGGCGGCCAGGGCCTGGAGCGCGGGATGCGGTGCCTGCTCCGGCAGCGGGCGCGATGGCCGGGCCAGCCGCAGCCCGGCCGCGACGGTCGCGCCGGTGATGGCGGCGAGCGCGCCGAAGTACGCGGGGGCGGGATGCCGCAGCAGCGCCCGCCGGGCCACCTCGCCCGGGTTGGCGCGGTAGCCGAGCAGTGCCTCGAAGGGCGTCCGCCCGGCGCCGATCAGGTAGTGGCCCACGTGGGCCGCCCGCGGTCCCTCGCCCGCAGCGGCGGCGCGGGTGGCCTGGATCAGCGCCTGGCGCGCCACGTCAACTTCGTTGCGCCCGCTGCCCCGCGCCAGGCGCTCGACCTCGTGGCGGTAACGGTCGCGGGTCGCGAAGGTGCTCCGCGGGTAGGCCCCCGCCGGGTCCTGGCGCAGCACCTGCTCAACCAGGCTGACCTGCTCGAACCAGTCGGCCCAGTCGATGGCGTTGAGGGTGCGCATGCTGGTGATCGTATTGCCCACCGAGACCTGGATGGCCGCCTGCCGCTGGTGCTCGATGTGCACCACCTCCTCGGCGCTGCGGGAGGGCAGTTGACCTTCCAGCCAGGCGATCAGCCCGGAGGCGTCGCGCTCGCCGTCGTAGCTGCGCAGGCGGCGGAGCAACTGCACGGCGAAGGGCAGCAGCAGATGGGGATGGCGCTGCGCCAGTTCGCGCAGCACGGGGTGCGTCTCGGCGGGGCCATCGGGCCGCGCCAGCAGGCGCTCGGCCCAGGCGTCGGCTTCGGCGTACTGGGCGCGCACATCCAGCACCAGGCGCGCCTGCCGCGCCAGATACTCCACCAGGCACACGCGAAGCATGATCGGCACGGCCCACAGTTCACCCATCGTCAACGGGGCGACCGACTGATAGGCCAGCACGTAGCGCAACAGCCGCTCCTGGTCGATCCTGCCGTCGCTGTGCAGGATCAACTCCAGCGCCAGGGCATAGACGTGCGGCCGGCCCCGGTACGGCCCGCCGATCAGCTTTGGCAATTCACGGTAGTAGCCGCCGGGCAGATCCTGGCGGATCTCGCGGATCTGGTCGCGCACCAGGTACATATTGTCCAGCAGCCACTCCGCGGCGGGCAACGCCAGCTTTCGCTGGCGGGCATCCTCGGCGAGAATGCGATAGGCCCGCAGCAGGTCGCGTTCGTCCTGGGCCAGTTGGAGCGTCAACGCGCCAGGCAGGCCGAGCAGGGGATGCCCCACGCGGTGGCTGCCCGCGAGGGCGCGGGCGTGCTCCTCGAGTTGCTCGACATTGAACAGTTCGGGCCCCCGCGCGACCGGCGGCATCACCACGCCGCCAATCGCCGCGGGGAGGGTCCGGCGCATCGAGGCCGTGATCGTCTTCAGGCTGCGGTTCAGCGCAGCCCACTGGATGGCGATATCCATGGCACACGTGATCTGGGCGCGTTTCAGACGTGAACGTTCCAGCCTGACAGGTGCGCTACCGTTCCTCAAAACCAGTCTGTGGAGATGGAGAGGTTTGGAGGTGAGCAGGTGAGGGTCACACCGTCAAGCGAGGTTGAAACCTGCCCTAGAGGCGTCTTGCCGGGGCGGGCGCAGTCGTCTGGGCCACTACCGGACGGGCCGGCAGTGTCGTGCGGCGATTGCTGGCAAGCGGCTCGCGGAGGCCCGGTTCTTGTGGGCCAAGGTCGAGGATCTGGACGAGGTGGCGGCGCTCGGGTTGGGCGAGATCGGCGGCGAAGGCCAGTTCGTCCTGCAACACCTGGAGTATCGTTTCGGGGCTCAACCCGCCGCGACGGGCGTGGTTCAACAGGTCATCGAGCGCCGTATGCAACTCAGCCACGGAGCGCGGGGCGGCAGAGCGAGCGGTAAGGACCTCGGCGGGCGCGTAATGGCACACCTGGCAGAGCGTAGCTGTAGGAGAGACCCACTCAGCGCCGCAGTTCGGGCATGTCAGCAGTTTGGAGCCGACTTGCATCGTTCACCTCCTTTGCTAATCGACGGCGAGTCTGGCGTAACCTGGGAAGCGGTGCGCCATGGAAGCGAGCGCATGCCTTCCCGCGGCTACGTTTGAGGACCGCGAGCACTCCGGTCGGGAGCGAAGCCTCGGCTTGCAGAATGTACCCCCCGCACTAGTCTCCGTTGACCCGTGTCGTGCAGGTATCACCCCGGAGTGCGGACCAGACGAATCGCTCGCCGTCACTTGAAGGACGATACCTTCCAACGAGACATTATGATACTCCTTCTGGAGGGGTGCAATATAAGAAGTTTATTAGAATCCTGTCAGCATTGGGGGTGTGGGGCGGCGCAGCCGCCCCACACCCCTCCACCGCACCTCCCAGTAACCAAACCCTCACCCCGCGTGAAGCCCTTCGCTCCTCTCAGGTCCCCTGGACGTGCTACCCTGGAGGCAGGCGGCAACTTGCCGCTTTCTTGGCATGCTCAAGAAAAGGTAGGGCCACCATGACCGAGCGCATGTACGATCAGGGTCACAAGGAGGTTCCGGTACGTTTCCGGATTGACCGTCTGACCCTTGCCGGCAGCCTGGTCCGCCCAGCGGAGGCCCGGGGCCTGGTCATCTTTGCCCACGGCAGCGGCAGTAGCCGCTTCAGCCCGCGCAACCGCTTCGTGGCCCAGCAGTTGAACCAGGCCGGGTTTGCTACCTTGCTCTTCGATTTGCTTTCGGCTGACGAAGAGGCCCGCGATGCGATCACGCGCCATCTGCGCTTCGATATTCCGCTCTTGAGCCATCGCCTGCTCCACGCGACCGAGCAGATGCGCGCCCTGCCCGAAACCAGCGCGCTGTCGTATGGTTACTTCGGGGCCAGCACGGGCGCGGCGGCCGCCCTCATCGCCGCCGCGGAGCGTCCGGATCTGGTCGCGGCGGTCGTGTCGCGGGGCGGGCGTCCCGATCTGGCCGCGGCGCACCTTAAGGCGGTGCGCGCGCCGACGCTGCTCATCGTCGGCGGCGCCGATCGCGAGGTTCTCGCGCTGAACCAGGCGGTGCTCCCGGCTCTGCCGCCGCAGTCCTCGCTGGCGATCGTGCCCGGAGCAACCCACCTCTTCGAGGAGCCGGGCGCGCTGGAGGAGGTGGCGCGGCTGGCCGCCGGGTGGTTCACGCACTGGCTGCGGTGAGGGGTGGGGCAACCCGGGCGCCCCGGATTATTCCGATTTTGGATTGCCGGGAGTGTTCCGGTGTGATCTGCCGATGAGGCGCGTGCAGTCTCTGCAACACGAGTCGGGTCAAGGAGGGTCATATGCGCCGGGACGCGCCAGCATCAACCTCGCGCGTCACCCTTGCCCTGTGCGGTGACGTCATGACCGGGCGCGGCATTGATCAGGCGCTTCCGCATCCGGGCGACCCGGCGATCTACGAGCCGTTCGCGCGCAGCGCGTTGGACTACGTCGCCCTTGCCGAACGGGTGAACGGCCCCCTCCCCAGGCCGGTTGACCCGCCCTACCTCTGGGGCGACGCTCTGCCGCTGCTCGAGCGCGAGGCCCCCGACGCGCGCCTGATCAACCTCGAAACTGCGGTCACGACCAGCGCCACGCCATGGCCGGACAAGGGCATAACCTACCGCATGCATCCCGCCAATCTGTCCTGCCTGACCGTGGCGCGGGTGGATTGTTGCGTGCTGGCAAACAACCACACCCTTGACTGGGGCCGCGAGGGTCTACGCGAGACCCTGTGCCGCGTGCGCGAGGCGGGTATGCGCACCGTCGGGGCCGGCCTGAATTGCGTTGAGGCCGCCGAACCCGCGGCGTTCGCCTGGCCCGGACGGGGTCGTGTGCTGGTGTGGGCCTGGGGTCTGCCCTCCAGTGGCATACCCTTCAGTTGGGCCGCCACCGCCGAGCGCGCCGGGATCAACCTGCTCGAGGATCTCTCGCCCCGCAGCCTGGCGTATGTGGCGGAGCAGATCCGCGCCGCGCGCCAGCCGGGCGACCGGGTGGTGGTCTCACTGCACTGGGGCGGCAACTGGGGCTATGCCATCCCTCCTGAGCACCGCGACTTCGCCCGCCAGTTGATCAGCGTCGCCGGGGTTGATCTGGTCTACGGGCATTCCTCGCACCATCCCCTGGGCATGGAGGTCTACCAGGAGCGTCTGATCCTCTACGGCTGCGGCGACCTGATCAACGACTACGAGGGCATCGGCGGCTACGAGGAGTACCGGCCCGACCTGGGCATCATCATCCTCACCACCCTGGCTGCCGACGGGCGTCTCGTGCGGGGGCGCCTGCTGCCCTTCCGGCGCCGGCGCTTCCGCCTGTGGCGCGCCACTCACGAAGAGGCCGCCTGGCTGGCCCGGCGCCTCAGCCGCGTCAGTCGCGAGGGCGGGGTTTCGGTGGAGCTTCAGGCTGATGAGACCCTGGAGTCGCGCTGGTAAAAGCCCGTTGGGGCGAAAAATCTTTGGCCCCGACCGGGAACCCGGGCCTCTCTCGGGTGTCGGGGCAAAAAATCTTTCGCCCCGACCGGGAATCCGGGCGTCTCCAGGGTAGGGCGAAAGATTTTTCGCCCCAACTTCTCCCCCTACCCCTTCACCACGAGCAGCGGCTCCAGGCGGGCGACGATGCGCGCCAGCCCGGCCCGGTCCACCACTGCCACCACTTCGTCCACCGACTTGTAGGCGAAGGGGGCTTCTTCGGCCAGGCCGGCCATGCTTCCGGCGCGGACGTGGATGCCCTGACTGGCGAGTTGCTTGCGCAATTGTTCCCCGTGGATCTGGCGCCTGGCGGCCGTGCGGCTGAGCATGCGCCCGGCCCCGTGGCAGGTTGAGCCAAAACTCACGGCCATGGCATGCTCCGTTCCCGCCAGCACATAACTGGCGGTCCCCATCGAGCCAGGCACCAGCACCGGCTGCCCGTAGGGCCGGTAATCCGCCGGGATCTCCGGCGAACCCGGCCCGAAGGCCCGCGTGGCCCCCTTGCGGTGCACGCAGACCTGCATCCGTTTCCCGTTGACCTGGTGTTCCTCCATCTTGCCCATATTGTGGGCCACGTCATACACCTGTCGCAGACCGGCGGGCAGCCCGCGCCGGGCGAAGACGCGGCCGAAGCTCTCGCGCACGAGGGCGGCCAGGGTCTGCCGGTTAGCGAAGGCGAAATTGGCCGCGCAGTGCATGGCCTCGATGTAGGCCCGGGCCTCCGGCGTATTCAGCGGCGCGCAGACCAGCTCGCGGTCGGGCAGGCTGATGCCGTAGCGTTGCACCACCTGCTGGAAGTCGCGCACATAGTCGGTGCAGATCTGATGGCCGAGCCCGCGGGAGCCGCAGTGGATCAGCACGACGATCTGCCCCTCGCGCAGCCCATAGGCCGCGGCGATGGCGGGATCGTGCACCTGGGCCACCCGGTCCACTTCAAGAAAATGGTTCCCCGCGCCGAGCGTGCCGAGCTGGTCGCGGGCGCGATCGCGGGCGCGGGGGCTGACCCGCGCCGGATTGGCCCCGGCCATGCAGCCCCCTTCCTCGGTATGCGCCAGGTCGTGCTCGGTGGCCAGGTCGTGGCGCAGGCACCACCGGGCGCCTTCGGCCAGCACCTCGTCGAGATCGGCTTCGCTCAAGCGGATGCGGCCCCCCCGCCCGGTGCCGCTGGGGCAGTTCCGGTTGAGGCTATCGGCGAGTTCGTCCAGATAGGGTGCGGCCTGCTCCACGTCGAGCTCGGCGGCCAGCAGACGCACGCCACAGTTGATATCGTAGCCGATGGCCCCCGGCGAGATCACGCCATCGGGCAGGGCCATCGCCGCGACGCCGCCCACGGGGAAGCCGTAGCCCTGATGGATGTCGGGCATCGCCAGGGTGTAGGCCACCACCCCGGGCAGGGTCGCCGCGTTGACCAGTTGCTGGAGGCTGAGATCCTCCAGGGCGTGGTCGAGCAACTCCTCGCTGGCGTAGATCCGCGCCGGTACGCGCATATCACGGCGAAACCCGACGGGGATCTCCCAGAGATCCGCCGCCAGGGGCCGGAGATCGTGTTTCGTGATCATCACGGCGCCTCCCTACACATCAACATAGTATTCGGCCAGCCAGCCCTCCGGCGCCTCGGCCAGCCGCAGACGGTGGTAGGTGACCGCCTTGATCGCCCCCCGTGGCGGGATCGCCGGTGGCGCGAGCCGTACCTCGGCGACGATCCTCGTGGGCGTCCACGCCGTCACCAGCACATCCGCGACGACCGCGCCGGTGCTCTCGCACAGGTAGAGCACCTCGTTCAGCCACTCTACCAGCAGGCTCTCGGCGTCAACGGCTTCGACGCTCACCTGCCGCTGCTCCGAGGGTTCGCCGGGGGTGGCGCCGGCCAGCGCGACGAGACTCCGCGCCGCGCAGGCGAAGAGGGCCGCCGGGGTGGGCGCGCGCACGCGCATCCCTACGTCGGCCGTATGGGCCAGTTCCTCGTAGACGCACTCGTCGCTCATGGCCGGACCTCGATGTGCATGCCAACCGGCGGGGTGGATTGGGGGAACACACCTTCCCGCCACCCCGCTCCTGTGGTGTCGTTCACACCATGGTAGCAAACCAGCTGCCGGATGTGCGTAATCCTCTCGCCACGGGCCGTGACGAAACCTATACGTCGTAGCATGCCCGCCGAGAAACATGGGCGGTTGGGCGTGGTGTGAGGAATCCCGGTTTTCCCACGCCCCTGCCCGATGGTGGGGAGAGGGCAGCCTCCGGTTTCGCGGCGCTCCCAGGAGGGTCTGAGAGATTGGGGCTTCCCAGACCCTCCCGCCGTGGAGGGATGTGCCGTCAAGCGGGGCCTGGCCCGACGGCGCCGGACGGGTCGTCCTACTCCACGGTTACGCTCTTGGCCAGGTTACGCGGCTGGTCCACGTCGCAGCCCCGCCGCAGCGCCATGTAGTAGGCGAAGATCTGCAGGGGGATGACCGTCAGCACCGGTTGGAGCAGCGGCAGCGTGGGCGGGACCTCAATCACATGGTCGGCCTTGCTGGCCAGCAGCGCGTCGCCCTCGGCGCCGATGGCGATCACGTGGCCGTGGCGGGCGCGCACCTGCTCGATGTTGCTGATCATCTTCTCGTAGATCGCGTCCCGCGGCGCGATGCACACCACGGGCATGGCCTCGTCAATCAGCGCGATCGGGCCGTGCTTCATCTCGCCGGCGGGGTAGCCCTCGGCATGGACGTAGCTGATCTCCTTCAATTTCAATGCGCCCTCCAGGGCAATCGGGTAGTTAACCTGCCGTCCCAGGAACAGGGCGTCGCTGGCCCGGTAGTAGTGTTCGGCCAGTTCCTCGCACATGGGCACCGACCGCTCGATCACCGTGGCGGCCTTGCCGGGCAGTTCCACCAGGGCCTGCAGGTGCTCGCGGATCTGAGCGGGCGTGAGCGTGCCACGGGCCTGCCCCAGCCGCAGGGCCAAGAGGTAGGCCGCCACCAGCATCGAGGTGAACGCCTTGGTCGAGGCTACCCCGATCTCCGGGCCGGCGTGCAGGTAGATCGGCCCGCCGTCGGCCACCCGCGCCGCCTGGCTGCCAATGGCGTTCACGATGACCACGCTGGGCACGCCCTGCGCCCGCGCCTCCTCCATGGCCGCCAGCGTGTCCACCGTCTCACCGCTCTGGGTGATCGCCAGCAACAGGGCGTCGTCGCCGAGCACCGGGCCGCGGTAGCGGAACTCGCTGGCGTAGTCTACCTCCACCCGCACCCGCGCCAGGCTCTCGATCATAAACTTGGCGACCAGCCCGGCATGCCAGGCCGTGCCGCAGGCGGTGGCGTAGATCCGCTCCACCCGACGCAAAGCGGCGTCATCGAGGGTCAGATCTTCCAGGTGCACCCGCCCGGCCTCCTGATCGATCCGCCCGCGCAGCACGTCCATCAACGCCCGGGGTTGTTCGTGGATCTCCTTCTGCATGAAGTGCTTATAGTCGCCTTTGGCCGCCGAGACGGGATCCCACGGCACGCTCACCGGCCGGCGCGTGACCGTCGCGCCGTCGAGGGTGGTGATGGTCGCGCCGTGGCGGGTGATTACCGCGAGTTCGCGGTCTTCGAGGAAGATCATGTCGCGCGTGTAGTCGAGGATGGCCGGCACATCCGAGGCGATGAAGGTCTCGCCGGAGGCCGTTCCGATCACCACGCCCCCGGCGTTGCCGAGCCGCGCCGCGATGAGCCGGTCGGGTTCGTCAACGCAGAAGGCCACCACGGCGTTGCCGCCCCGCAGTTCGGCCATGGCCCGGCGCACCGCCGGCTCCAGCGCCTCTTCCTCGCGGTAGTAGTGCCCGACCAGGTGAGCGATTACCTCGGTGTCGGTCTGCGAATGGAAGTGATAGCCCATTTCCAGCAACCGGCCCTTCAATTCCAGGTAGTTTTCGACGATGCCGTTCTGGATGACGACGATCCGTCCACTGGCATCGCGGTGGGGATGGGCATTCTCTTCCGTCACGTTGCCGTGAGTGGCCCAGCGGGTGTGGCCCAGGCCCACCCGCCCGGTGACCGGTTCCTGACCCAGCCGCAGCACCAGGTTGTGCAGCTTCCCCACGCTCCGCCGGAGTTGCAGTCCACAGTCGGGGTCGAAGATCGCGATGCCAGCCGAGTCGTAGCCCCGGTATTCCAGGCGTTGCAGTCCTCCGACCACCACCTCGGTCGCCTCACGCGGTCCAACGTAGCCGACAATCCCGCACATGCTGGTGTTCCTCCTGATGATGACGATATGTGTGTCCTGCGCGCACGTTCGGGCCACTCCTCCAACGCGACCTCGTCTCGACGTGGGCCGCAGGCGCCCGCGACCTTCTTCGGAGGGGCCGGGATGGCAGAGCCCTCCCAGGAACCCTCGTTTCTTGCCGCGCGGGTACGCGAAGGCGCGGCGTACCCTACCGGGAATGCGAACAGGATGTTCGTGGAAGGGCGACGCCCTCCCGATCCTCCCATCGGGCAGGGGCAGAGAGAAACGGGGCCTTTTCATCCATCAGGACGCAGCAAGCCTGCGCCAGCCAGCGGGCTTCTGGCACAACGAAACCGGACGCGCCTGCTGAAAGCCGGGCGCGATGCGTCCTGTATCGGGGTTCCGAATTCGTGGGGAAGTGGAACTGTGGGAGTCGCTGCGGCTGGCCTTGTCCTGCCCGTTACCGGGAGGCGTTGCTCTAGCCGCTCACAGGCGGCGCCGGCGCCTGGGAGGCATCCGCTGATCTCTCGATGTTCGGGTGACCGGTGCAGCTTCGGCCGTGTTACCGGCCTGACGGCGCCGGGGGGCCACAGGCTGCCCGCGACCCCGTCTGACCCTTAGCCTCGCCTCGCGGCGAGGAACCTCCACCTCGTCAACTCCGCGTTACCGCGGAGCCCATGCGCTTGGATGCTGTAGCTGGTGCGGCCTTCCTCCTGGTTGCGTTCCCCGCGCAACCGGTATCACTTCTCACTGTACGGCGAAGTATAGCATGGCCAGGGCCGCGTGATCTGACAGGATTGTCAAATGTGAGAAAAAAACGACATTCTTGTTACCACAGCAACCCAAGCAAAACAAACACCACGATCGTCACCGCGACAATCACGACGGCGGTCAGCACGGTGGCGCGACGCTGGCTCGGAGGAGTAGGTGGCGCCCCGGCAATGGCGTAGTTGCCCAGCATGACGCTGATAACGGCAAAGGCTACCAGAGCCAGAAAGGGGATCTTGATAAACGACAGCGGCCCGGTCAGGATCGGCGTCAGGTAATCGATGCTGCACGGCACGCTGCCCACACACGGCGAGGGGGGGATGACACCCAGCACCTCCAGGTAGTGCGCCAGCGATACCGCTACACCGGTGAGCGACAGCGGCAGCCCGTACCAATGGATGCCGCGATCGTCGCGCGCGATCCCTATCAGCAGGATCGGTACCAGCGGGTACATCAGGATGCGCTGGTACCAGCAGAGTTTGCACGGGATCCAGAACAGCACCTCGCTGAAGAACAGGCTCCCGCAAGTCGCGATGATCGCCGCCAGCAGGGCGATGTGGCGCGTTGCGGCGGTGAGCCGTTCAAGCGTTGAGGCAGGCTCCGCCGTCAGACTCGCCTCACTTGCCGCTTCGGCGCGTTTCGCCGCCTGTGCCATGGGTTTCTCCTTCAAGGTCAAAGGTTAATCTGGTCTCGCTGCGCGGCCCTTTGCGTATCCTCTGGAGGAGGATGGTGAAGACGCGGCCCTCTCCATCCCTTCCCCGTCAGGGACCGGGGAAACAGGGTTTCCCCGTGTTTGCGTTGCAAGCACGGGCATTGTACCACGTGAAGCGATCCTGACCGGGTCATCTGCGGTACTTGTCATAAGCCAGGGCGCGCGCCACGTCCGTCTCCAGCGCCGGGCCGCGTGGGCCCCCCGGGCTTCGCACGGGTCCCTCACAATTAATACTACAACGAGGGTTGTCATTCCGAGCGAAGCGAGGAATCCCGGCTTTGATGCCAGACCGAGACCCTTCGCTCCGGCTACGCCTCCGCTCAGGGTGACAGGCGTACAGCGTACTGATGCGGCAGAAGGCCAACCTTCGTTGTAGTAT
>DAOUDA010000340.1:0-9228 GCA_034431835.1 Chloroflexaceae bacterium
AGCATGGTTGCCCTGGATCGCGCCCTGGACGAGGCCTCCCGGGACGCCCGCTATGACCTGCGCATCGACTACCGCCACGAACCGCCGTCACTGTTCCCCCTCTCAGGTGTAGGGTTTTTTGGCGAGCAGGGGTTTTCGGCATTCCAATGCGCGTATGGTCCTCACCCCCCTGCTCCCCTCCTCTCAGGTGTAGGGTTTTTCGAGCGAGCAGGGGTTTTCGGCGTTCCAGTGCGCTCGCGATCCTCACCCCCCCCTGCCCCCTTCTCCACCGTAGGTGGAGAAGGGGGCGTCCCGATGCCCCGGATGGTGAACGCGCCACGCGGATGCGCCGGAAAACCCTCCACCTGAGAACACTGGCCCCCAGGGTGCCATCTGGCTCGATGCCCATCTGCGCGAGCGCGGCCTGCGCAGGTAGCCGGAGATCTCAACCCGGGCACGAGCGACAGTGACGCTCCGCCCGGCGCGGGCGGGTCACCCGGGATAGGCTCGCGGTCAGTGCGCGGCTCGGGTGCACGGCACACGCTACACCTTCTCGCTGTTTGTCTAAACCTGTCGGTCGCGTCCGGCCTGGACGGTGGCCGGGGCCGCCGCCTCGTCCAGTTCATGCGCGAGGGCCGGAAGCGCGTAGCTCACCGCCAGATTGCCCGCTGCACCGGCGGCCCGCCCCCGGCGCAGGAGCGTTGCGGGGGGCGCCGCCTGGTACGCGTATGTGCAAGGGTCTGGGCTATAATCGTGGCATGGACGCTCCTCGCCCGGTCATAGCTTCAGCACGCGCGCCGATCCTGGCGAGCTACCTGGTGGCCGTGTTCGCCAGCGTGGTGGCGCTGGTTGCCACGAACCTGCTTGCGCCCGTGGTCGAGCAGTGGGGTTTTGCCTTATTTCTGCTTGCGGTGACGGTGAGCGCCTGGTACGGCGGGTTCGGGCCGGGGTTGCTGGCCACGGCGCTCTCGGCGCTGGCAAGCCTCTATGTGCCGCTGGCGCTTTCATCTACGCCGACGGTTTCGGCTTTAGTGCGTCTGACGATCTTCCTCTGTGTGGCTGTAGTTATTAGCGCGCTCAGCGAGGCCCGCCGACGTTCCGAGAGCCTGGCTCAGGCTGAGCACGAACGCTACGCGGTCATCCTCGACAGCATCGGCGATGCCGTGATCGTTACCGATGCCGCGGGACGGATCACCGCGATGAACCCTCTTGCTGAGCAACTCACCGGCTGGCGGTTTGACGAGGCGCGCCTGCGCGCCATCAGCGAAGTGCTCCGGATCGTCCAGGAGCCCACCCGGCTGCCGCTGGAGAGTTCGGTCGAGCGGAGCTTGCGTGAGGGCCAGGTGGCGGCGCTGGCGCCGGGTACGTTACTGCTGGCGCGCGATGGCGCCGAGCGCCCCATTGAAGACAGCGCCGCGCCGGTGCGTACCCGGCGCGGCGCCCTGATCGGCGCGGTGCTGGTCTTCCGCGATGTCAGCGTGCGGCGCGCCGAGGAGCGCGCGCGCGAGGAGGCCCTGCGCCGCGAGCGCGAGGCCCGTGACCAGGCCGAGCGCGCCGAACGGCGCGCGACGTTCCTCGCCCAGGCCAGCGCCATCCTGGCCTCCTCGCTGGCCTCGGAAGAGACGCTGCACGCCATTGCCCGCCTGGCGGTTGCCGAGGTCGCCGATATGTGCGTGGTGTTCGCACGGCAACCCGATGGTGCGCTACGCCGCGTGGTTACCGCACATGTCGATCCTGAACTGGATCGGCACTTACGTGATCTCCAGTCGTTCATCATCGATCCGCTCAGCGATCATCCCGCCGCCATTGCCATCCGTACCGGCCAGGCGCTGCTCAATCCGCCTGTCCCGGAAACGTTTGTCGCCGCCGCTGCGACCGATGCCGAACACCTCGAGCGCCTCCGCGCCACGGTGCCTCGTTCCCACATCGTTGTACCCCTGGTTGCCCGCGGGGTGGTGACCGGCGCAGTGTCGCTGGGGATGAACATCTCCGGGCGAGTCCTTACCGAAGCCGATATCAGCCTTGTGCGTGAACTGGCCGGGCGGGCGGCCATTGCGCTGGATAATGCCAGGCTGTACGAAGCGGCGCAACAGGCCATTCATATGCGTGATAGCTTTCTCTCCCTCGCCGTTCACGAGCTACGCACACCGCTCGCCGCCGCCCTTGGGAACGTGCAGTTGCTCATCCGGCGCGTCGAGCGCGCCGGTCTGGCCGACGATCGCTTTGGTCGCAATCTGCGCATGGTTGAGGGGCAGCTCCGTCGTCTGGCGAACCTGGTGGACATGTTGCTCGATGTCTCGCGTCTGGAGGCGGGCCAGTTGAGCATTCAACGCGCTCCGGTGGATCTGGTGGCCCTGGCGCGCCGGGTGATTGAACGCGCCGAAGGCTCGCTTGTCACGCACATCTTGCGCTACGCTGGTCCTACTGAACCAATCCGCATCGAGGGTGACGCCGTGCGTCTTGAACAGGTGCTCGACAATCTGCTGCAGAATGCCGCGAAGTACAGCCCTCCCGGAAGTACCATTACCGTGCTGGCGGGTCAACAGCAGGAACGGGCCTGGTTCGCCGTGCGTGACGAGGGTGTGGGGATCGATCCGGCCGCACTGCCCTACCTTTTCGATCGCTTCTATCGCGCCCCTGGCCCCTCCACCCGCGCTGTGCCAGGTATGGGTATTGGCCTCTACGTTGTGCGCGAGATCGTCGCGATGCACGGCGGAACGGTGGAGGTCGAGGGCGAGCCGGGTAAGGGCAGTACCTTTACTGTCTGGTTGCCCCGGTGATCCGCCCGGGCCATCCAGTGGATAGCCTCACTTTTGGCGCCCCTAAACCCTGGCGCCGGTCTTTGTAATTTTGCGCCACGTTCTTGCCAAAATACACCTGCGGTCGTTACACTGTGTTGGCAGGCACGGTTTCGCCGTGCGGCCTTGTGGGTTACCGTTCGCCGGAAGTGCGGAGGGCGCAGCCCTCCGCAATCTTTATGTTCACGGTGTCGAACCGTTTCGTTCGAGCAGAGCGCACGCGCATCATTGCCAGGTCTCATTGGGAAGCCATCTCCGATGATCCAAAATCCGAAATGGCGTCAGGCCACCGGGGTTCGAGCACACAGATGACGAAACTTCCATCCCTTGCCCGTTTTATGTGGCTTTCGATCGCCGCGGCGATCACGACCATCGGCCTCAAACTGGCCGCCTTCTGGCTGACCGGTTCGGTTGGCCTGCTCTCCGACGCCCTCGAGTCGCTCGTCAATCTCGCCGCTGCGGTGATGGCCCTGGCCATGCTTACGATCGCCGCCCGACCCGCCGATGAGGACCATGCCTACGGCCACACCAAGGCGGAGTACTTCGCCAGCGCCACCGAGGGCCTGCTGATCCTCATCGCTGCCGGCAGCATCATCTGGGCCGCCGTGCCGCGCCTGCTGGCGCCCGCGCCCCTCGAGCAGATCGGCCTGGGTCTGGCCGTTTCCCTGGTCGCCTCGTTGATCAACTTCGCGGTCGCGCGCATCCTGCTGCGCGCCGGACGCAAACACGACTCCATCGCCCTTGAGGCCGATGCCCACCATCTCATGACCGATGTCTGGACCTCGGTTGGCGTAGTGGCCGGCGTTGCGCTGGTCTGGCTCACCGGCTGGACGCGGCTCGACCCGCTGATCGCGCTGCTGGTCGCCGCGAATATCATCCGCTCCGGCATCGAACTGGTGCGTCGCTCGGCCCTGGGGCTGATGGACACGTCCATCCCCCCCGAGGAACTGGCCCGCGTGCGCGCGGTGCTCGATGAGTACGCTGCGCGCGGTGTGGATTACCACGCCCTGCGCACCCGCCAGGCCGCGGCGCGCCGTTTCGTTTCCCTCCACCTGCTCGTGCCCGATACCTGGACCGTCCAGCAAGGGCACGACCTGGCCGAAGAGGTCGAGCGCGAGATTCGCGAAACTCTGCCCAACACTTCGGTGTTTACCCACGTCGAGCCGCGCGGTGACCCTGCCTCGTGGCAGGACGTGAAATTGTAGGGTTGGTTTCGCTGCTTGAGCCACGGCCCGGGGGAGGCGCGAAGGGCAAAGCTCTCCCGGACCCGGGGCGGGGGTATGGGGAAGCCTGGCTTCCCCGGCGATCTTACCCCGTGTTCTTCAACCCCGCCGCAATGCCATTAATTGACATAAGCACAGCGGTCTCCAACTCTTCCTCGTCGGCCTCGGTTGGCGCGGCCCGCAACCGGCGCAGCAGCTCGAGCTGGATGTGACTGAGCGGGTCAATATAGGGGTTGCGCTGCTTGATCGCCCACTGCAGCGTCGGTTGGCGGTCGAGCATCTCGTTGATCTGCGCCACCTGGCGGATCATCTGCACGGTGCGGGTGTACTCCTGCTCAATGCGCGTGAACATCGCCTCGGCCAGGTCCTGGTCCCCGACCAGCATGGCGTAATGCCGCGCGATGTTCATGTCTGCCTTGGCGATAATCAACTGCGCGTTGTCCAGCAAGAGGGTGAAGAAGGGCCATTCCTGGTACATCTGCTGCAGCAGCGCCAGTCGCTCCGGGCGCGCGGGTTGGCCCACGAAGCTCTCCAGCCCGCTGCCGAGACCGAACCAGCCCGGCAGGGTGTGCCGGCTCTGCATCCAGCTAAAGACCCAGGGAATGGCGCGCAGATCTTCGATCCGATCGCTCTTGCGCCGTGAGGCGGGGCGCGAGCCGATGCGCAGGCGGCTGATCTCGGCGATCGGCGTGGCTTCGCGGAAGTAGGTCAGGAAGCGGGGATCTTCGTAGATCAACGCGCGGTAGGCATTGCGCGCCACCGCGCTCAGTTCCTCCATTGCCGCGATCCATGCCGGCTGCGGCGGGCGGATCACTTCGGGGAAGCCTGCCCGCAGCACCGCGTTGAGCACCTGTTCCAGGTGCCGGGTCGCTGTGAGCGGGTCAAGGTAGCGATCGGCGATCATTTCGCCCTGGTCGGTCACTTTGATCTGGCCGCGCATGGTGCCCGCCGGCTGGGCCAGGATGGCCTGGCCCGCCGGGCCGCCGCCGCGCCCAATCGCCCCGCCGCGCCCGTGGAAGAGGCGCAGCCGGATCCCGTGGCGGTCGGCCAGGGCCGTGAGTTCAACCTGGGCGCGGTACAGCGCCCAGTTCGCCGCAACGTACCCCCCCTCCTTGTTGCTGTCCGAGTAGCCCAGCATCACCTCTTGCATGCCGCCACGCAGCCGCAGATGGTCGCGATAGACCTCGAGGTTCAGGAGCTGGTCCATCACGCCCGGGGCATTGGCCAGGTCGTCGCTGGTTTCGAAGAGTGGCGCGATGTTGAGCCGGCTGTACGCTCCTGGACGGTACAGGCCCGCTTCGCGACAGAGGAGCAGCACGGCCAGGATGTCGCTCACTCGCGCCGTGGCCGAGATGACGTAGGTCTCGATTACCTCCGAATCGATCTGTTCAAGCACGGCGGCGACGGTACGGAAGGTCTGGATGGTTTCGGCGGTTTCCGGCGCATATTCCGCCAGGCGCGTGGTCGTAAGGGGCCGGGCGCAGGCGATCTCGGCGGCCAGCAGGGCGATCTTGCCAGCTTCGTCCAGCCCGGCATAGTCCTCGCAGATCCCGGTGCGACGGAAGATCTCCTCAAGGGCGGCGCTGTGGCGGCTGCTGTGCTGGCGGATGTCAAGCGTAGCGGTGTGGAGCCGAAAGATCGCCACGCTGGCGATCAGGTCGCGCAGCAACCCGTCGGCGGGCAAGGCGCTCCCGTTGGCGCACAGACTGGCGTGGATCAGGCGCAGGTCGGCGAGCAGCGCGTCGCTGTGGTGGTAGATCGTCGGCGGGGGCGTGGGCGGCGGATCGATGCCCCAACCCGGCTCGTGGCTCAGGGTATGCTCCAGTGTGCGCTCCAGTCGCGCCCGCATCAGGGTGATCAGGCGCCGGTAGGGTTCCTGGGCGTGGTGGGGGCTGATGGCTGCCGCCACTTCGGGGAAGATCGCCGCGTACTCCGCCGTGCGCTCCAGCACCGCCGGGCTGACCGCCACCTGGTGCAGCGACTGGCTCAGATCGGTGAAGAGGGCGTCCATCTGCGCGAGCAAGTGGCGCAGCATCGAGACGCGCATCAGGCGCACCGTCGCCACCGTCACCGCCGGGGTCACGAAGGGATTGCCGTCGCGGTCGCCGCCCATCCAGCTCCCGAAGCGCAGCAGGGGGGGCGCCTGCCATGCCTCTTCGGGGTAGTGTTCGGCCAGAGCCTGCTCCAGGGTGCGGTAGATCCGCGGCAGCAGCTTGTAGAGCACCGTCTGGAAGTAGAACAGACCGTTCTCGACCTCGTCGAGCACGGTGGGTCGGTAGGTGCGCACATCGTCGCTCTGCCAGAGGCCCACAATCTCGCGCTCGATGCGCTGTAGCGCGGCGATGCGATCCTGGGGCAGCATCAGGCGCTCGCCGAGACTCAGATCGAGCAGGGCCTCGAAGATCGACCGTTGTTTGAGCAGGGTGGTGCGCCGGCGCGACTCGGTGGGATGCGCCGTGAGCACGGGCATAACCAGCGCCCCCTGGAGCCAGGCCCGCAGCGTGGCCGCCGGCACGTCGTGCTCCCGCAGCAGGCGGATGGCGGCGTCAATGCTCTCGACGCGCGGCTCGGGAGCGCGGCGCAGGTCCCGTTCGCGCAGGACCCGCAGCCGTTCGACGGCCTCGGCCAGGTTCACCAGCCCGAAGTACAGGGTGAAGGCCTTGGTCAGTCCGTGGATCTCGGGGATCGAGAGCGCGCTGATCAACTCCTGCAAGCGTGCAGCCATTGCCGCGTCGCCGGTGGCGCGCAGGTCTCTGGCCATGCGCCGGACCTGTTCCTCCAGCGTAAAGGCCGCGGCCCCGCTCTGGTCGGTGAGCACGCGGCCCAGGGCATTGCCCAGCGCGCGGATATTTGACGATAGCGGATCGTGTTCAGGCATTCAGGCTCTTATACCAATGCTTGTTGAACGCAGTGCATACGCATCAGCGCCAGGTCTCATCGGGACGCCAAAGACGCTAATCCAAAATCCAAAATGGTATTACTCTCCCCCTTCGGCGACCATATCTTCGACATGGGCGGCGTCATTGAGGCGCATCAACCGCCAGCCATTGCGCCCCAGGCGCAACTCGGTGAGTGAGCCGTTGTCCAGCCACATGCGCCCGAAGTTGCCCAGGTCCAGGCCAATCACGTGGCAGAGGAGGGCGCGGATGGTGCCGCCGTGGGACACGGCCACCACCACCTCGCCCTGGGCATGGCTCTCCTGGATGCGCTGGAGCGCCACCAGGGCCCGGGCCTGCAACTGGGCGTAGCTCTCGCCGCCGAGGCGCACCGTGCGCGCCGGGTCGCGCCGGTACTCGGCCATGTGGTCGGGGAAGCGCCGGTAGAGTTCTTCGGGGGTCAGGCCCTCCCACTGCCCGACATCAATCTCGCGCAACGCTGGCATCGGCACGGGCGTCTGGCCAATGGCCGCGCCGATGATCTCGGCGGTCTCCCAGGCGCGGGCGATGTCGCTGGCGTACAGCGCGCGCACCTCCAGCCCCCGCAGGCGCGTGGCGGCGCGACGGGCCTGCTCACGCCCGCGTTCGTTCAAGGGAACGTTGGCGTGACCCTGATACTGGAGCGTAACGTTCCACGGCGTTTCGCCGTGACGGACGAGGATGAGGCGCATGGGGTCTCACTTGTGCTTGGACATGGTTTCGTTACGCGGCCGTCTGGGGGGCGCGGAGAGATTACGCTTCCCCGCGCCCCTCCAATATTATACCGGTGGATGGGTCGTTCTGCCTTGACAAACCTTCATCCAGGCCCGGGGCAACGCTGCTTGTCCCATCACTGCTCAATCCCCAGGGAGGATACCGCAACCCCCATATCGGGTGCATGCAAATGTACCGGGGTCGCGCCGCTCGTGATTCGCAACGCCACCTTGTGGCGCTCCTGGCCCCCCCGTAGCGCGAGGATTGCCTGTTCCTGTCCGTTGACGGTAACAACCAGGCGCCCCGGGGCCGGGCTGGTGAGTTCCAGGGTAAGGATGATGTCGCGCGGGTGGGCGCTGTAGATCAGCACTTCCGCTTCGCCGAGTATGCGCCGCTCGACCCCGTCGGAGCTGGCCGTCGGCGGCGACCAGCCCGCCCCGATGCCGAGGAATGGCAGCGGATCGTCCGGCGGCGCCACCTTATAGGCCAGCACCGACCCCGCCGGGATCGGTTTCATTGGCCCCATGGCCCGCAGCAACCCCGACGCGCGAAACGGGTCGGAGTAGGTCAGCACCGCGATCTGGCGCTCGGGCGGCGCCCCGCCCGCGGCGGCCTCGGCGACTTTCTGCAGGTAGTGGTAGCTCAGCGCCCCGCCGGTACCGTGCAGCATCAGGTAGCGGATGTTGAAGTAACTGAACACGCTGGCCGCGATGGTCGCCGGCGCCTGGGCGATGATGTCCCGCTGGGGACCGGCGTAGGCGAACATGCGCACCGTGGGGATCTGCTCGACCAGGGGGTAGGGCAGCCGACGCGAGGTGTAGCCGCCCGCCAGGTACTTCCGGTGAGCGATCTGAAAGAGCAGGAACGTGGGGCTGACGTCGTAGTAGAAAGGTGATTCGAGGATGGCGTATGCTTCGGGATCTTTTCCCAGGTTGTTGTAGAGCGGCGGAACGTAGACCCAGACCATAGGGAAGGGCGTGGTCAGGTTCTCGAAGGCGATCAGCGCGACCAGACCGGCCAGGGCCAGATTGGCGGCCCGTCCGGGGCGCCGCGCGTGCCGTTCCAGTGCGGCCAGTAAGCGCCGTGCGCCCAGGGCCGCCAGGATGGCCAGCGCGAGCATGGTATAGACGACGAACCGCAGCGGGTACCGCGAGATTCGTAACAGGGGCAGATCGTACAGCAACGCGCCGGGGAGCGGTATCCCGGTGCGTTGTCCGAGGATCTGCAACTGCGGTCCCAGGGCGAGCAGAGTGAACAGCCCGGCGCTCAGCAACCAGAAGAAGCGCCGATCGTCGCGCAGCCCGTACCCCGCCAGGATGAGGGCCACAAGGCCCAGATAGGCGGTCTTGGACTGGATGTGGACATTGTCCTTGTACCCCTGTAGACGCTCGGCGAGCGGCCCGAGGAGCGGATGGAGCTGACCGGGGATGAAGAAGTCGGCCAGGTCGGCCGAATGATCCTGGCGAAAGGTGGGGCCGCCCTCGGTTTCGGCGGCGGGTACGCTGGCCGCGAAGCGCGCCGTGGGAACGGCCAGGGGCAAGACCAGCAGCAGCGCCACCCCGATAGACGCCACGACGGCCGGCGCCCCCGAGGCGCGCA
>DAOUDA010000341.1:0-14979 GCA_034431835.1 Chloroflexaceae bacterium
CCGGCGGCCGGCGGCGCGCCGGCCGAGCCGACCGCGCCGCAGGCCCAGGCCCCGGCGCAGGGGTCGTCGCTCCCGGCGGTGGAGTGGCGGATGGGTACGAGCTGGCCAATCGCCCTCGATACGATCTACGGCGGCGCGACGGTGCTGGCCGAGCGGGTGGGCGAGTTGTCGGGCGGGATGTTCAAGATCACCACCTTCCCCGCTGGCGAGCTGTTCCCCGGCCTCGAGGTGGTGCAGAACGTGCAGCAGGGTACGGTCGAGTCGGGCCACACGGCCCTGTACTACTACGTCGGCCTCAACCCGGCCTGGGCCTTCGGCTCCTCCCTGCCCTTCGGTCTGACGGCCCAGCAGCAGAACGCCTGGTTGTACCACGGCGGCGGCAACGAGGCTATGAACAAACTGGCCAATAACTTCAGCGTCACCGTGTTCCCCGCTGGCAACACCGGCTCGCAGATGGGCGGCTGGTGGCGCAAGGAGGTCAACAGTCTGGCCGATGTCCAGGGCATCAAGCTGCGCATCCCCGGCCTGGGCGCCGAGGTCTGGAAACGGCTCGGTGTGGTGACGCAGACCCTGCCCGGCGGCGAGATCTTCCAGGCCCTTTCCACCGGCGCGGTGGACGCCGCCGAGTGGGTCGGCCCTTACGATGACCTGAAGCTCGGCCTGCCCGACGCCGCCAACTTCTACTACACCCCCGGCTGGTGGGAGCCGGGCCCCACCCTGCACGCGGTGGTGAACAACGACGCCTGGAGCAAGCTGCCGGTGGAGTACCAGCGTTACTTCGCCGTGGCGGCCTGGGAGTCGAACATGAACATGCTCGCCAAGTACGACGCGCTGAACCAGGATGCGCTGAACCAGATCCTCTCCGGAGGGAAGATCCAGCTCAAGGTCTACTCCAACGAGATCCTTGCGGCGGCGCAGAAGGCGGCCTTTGAACTCTACGACGAGAACGCCGGCAAATCCCCTGAGTTCAAGGAGATCTACGAGCCCTGGAAGGAGTTCCGCACCAAGATCTACAAGTGGCACCAGACCAACGAGTTCCCCTTCGCGAACTTCGCCTACAATAACCCGGTCTAATCGTGCAACGAGACTTCGTCTGCGTTCGGAGGGGCGCAGCCCCTCCGAACTTCCCCCCAGCGGAGGGCGCAGCCCTCCACACCTCCTGTGGGGATGCGGATCGTGCTGCTTGCCCCGTCGTTGGAACCCTGTGACCCTTCGCCGGCGCTCAGGGTGACCTTCGCGAAGGTTGCCCTGAGCCCTGCGGCGGAGTTTACCCTGAGCGAAGCGAAGGGCTCAGGGTAACCTCCGCCGAAGGTCTCCGCATGCCATGACGCCGGGATGATCAACCGCTTCCTCTTCCCGTGAAGAGTCATGCAACAGGGGCAGGTCGCCAACCTGCCCCTGTGCGCGCAAACGCTGTTCGCCAGCAGGTCGGGTCGAAAAACATTCGCCCATGCCGAGGGGAAAAAGTTTCGCCCCTACCGCGCCCCGGCCGGCGCCCGTGTTAGAACAAGAGGGTGAGAGACGGTCATGGTACTCGAAGCCGCAAAGCTACCGGCCTGGTTGACGCCGCGTCTGCCGGCGTATGTTGCGGAGTTGGAGCAGGTGTGCGCGATTGACAGCCCCACCGGGTACCGGGCCGGCATTGACGCGCTGGGCCAGTGGGTGGAGGGTTGGGCGGCGGCGCGGGGCTGGCAGGTGCGCCGCTTTCCCGATGCGCAGGCCGGTGATGGGCTGGCGCTTACCACGCAGGGCACGGGTCAACTCCGGGTCATGCTGGCCGCGCACCTCGACACGGTGTACCCGGTGGGCACGGCGGCGGCGCGGCCCCTGCGGCGCGTGGGCGAGCGCCTGGTCGGGCCGGGGAGCGCCGACAACAAGGGCGGGCTGCTCTCGGCGCTCTACGCGGTCGAGGCCCTGGCGGCCCTGGCCCCGCAGTGCTTCGCCACGCTCAGCGTGGTCTGCGGCAGCGATGAGGAGCGCGACAACCGGGCCTCGCGGGCCATGCTTGAGGCTCTGGCCCCCGGGTACGATCTGGCCCTGGTGATGGAGTCGGCCCGCGCCAATGGCGACATCGTCAGCGCGCGCAAGGGCAGTGGCGTGTTCGTGCTGGAGGTGACGGGGCGCGCGGCCCACGCGGGGGTCGAGCCCGAGCGCGGGGTGAACGCGATCCTCGCGCTGGCCCATCAGGTCATCGCCCTGCAGGCGCTCAACGGGATGCGTCCCGGTGTCACGGTGAACGTGGGCGTGATCGAAGGCGGCGATGCGCCCAATGTGGTGCCGGCGCGGGCGCGGGCGCTGGTGGATGCGCGGGCGGCGGCGGCGGAGGACATGGCGCCGGTGACCGCGGCGGTGGAGGCCATTGCCGCCGGTGAGACGCTTCCAGGGGCGGTGACACGGGTCAGTGGCGGGTGGACCTTCGCGCCCATGGCGCGGACGCCGGCGGTCGAGCGGCTGGTGGCCCTGGCGCGGGCCTGCGCGGGCGAGTTAGGCTTTACCCTGGGCGACACGGCCACCGGCGGGGCGAGTTACGCCAATCTGCTGGCGGGCATGGGCCTGCCCGTGCTGGACGGCCTGGGACCGGTGGGGGGCAATTACCACGGTCCCGAGGAATACATCGAGGAGGCCAGCATCGTGCCGCGCATTGCGCTGGTGGCGCTGCTCATCGCCCGGGCGGGCGCCACGTGGTCGAGGCGGATATACAGTACGTGAGCATGGCGCAGAAGAAAAAAAGCCACGTCATGACGACCTCAGTCGTCCCACAATCATCCCAGGGAACCGCCACTGAAGTTGTCGTCATGACGACTTCAGTCGTTCCAGACCATCCCAAGAACACCCCCTCCATGATGAAAGGGAACGACGAAGAGCCTGTCCGGATAACCTGGTTGTCCGATTCTTTTCTGGGAGGGCGTAGCCCTCCCAGCCCCTGCCCTCAGGGAGGGGCGCAGGGCACTCTACCTGGCTCGCCGGTAAAGTACGCTGAGCACGACGGCGCTCTCAAGGGCAGCGGCGAGCACAAAGGCCACGGGCAGGGCGATGGGGCCAAGGGGCCGGATAAGGGCGGCGCTGAGCGCGATGCGGGCGGCGAGTTGCAGCACGTTGCCCAACAGCGGCGTGCGCGTATCATAGCGCGCCACCAGGCCGCGCGAGGCGATCTCGGTGGCCACATACGCGGGCAGACCAGGGGCGTAGATTGCCAGGAGCCGGTAGGTGAGATCGCCGGCGGCGGCATCGAACGCGCCGCGCTCGAAGAGCAGGGCGATCAGGGGGCGTCCGAGGCCGATGAGCGCAAGGGCCGCCAGGAGAGAGGCGCCGGTGGCGATGAGCAAGGTGCGGCGCAGGAGGGCGCGGAAAGCCGCCAGGTCATTGGCGACGCCGAAGGCGGCAAGGGCAGGCAGAGCGGCCTGGCCGACGGCCAACCCGAGCAGGCGCACCGGCAGGCCGATGAGCAACAGGGCATTGACCAGCGCGCCCACCGCAGCGGTGACGCCGCTGAGGCTGGCGAAGGCGACATCAACGATGTTGCCGGCATAATTGCTCAACCCGGAGAGCGCGTTGGGCCAGAGCAGGCGCAGCGTCAGGCGCAGATCACGATCGGCCGGGTCCCACAGCAGGCGTGGCCGGAAGTAGTGGCCACGCAGCGCAGGGACGAGGATCACGATCTGGAGCAGGGCGTCGAAGAGTGAGCCAATGGTCGGGCCAAGGATCCCCACCTCGGGAACCACGACCGCCGCGACCGTTCCGCCGATCAGCGTGAGGTTGCGCAGGGCGATCGCCAGGGCGGGGAGCAGGATCTGGTTGCGGCTGACCAGGAGGGCCACCAGGGCGGCCTCGCTGATCACCAGCAGCACTTCGAGGAAGAGGATCCGCGTCAGGGTGACGGTGAGGGCCTGGGTAGCGGGATCAAAGCCAGGGGCCAGGACCGTCCGCACGAAGAGCGGCGCGGCAAGGGCGGCGAGGAGGCACAGGAGCGCGAACACGCCCAGCAGGGCCGTCAGTGTCAGGTTAACCAGGCGATTGGCGGCGGGCGAGCCGCCGCGGGCGAAGGCCTGCACCAGCACCGGCACCAGGGCGTTGGTCAGGGCGCCGCCGGCGATCAACAGACTGACGGTTTCGGGGAGGCGAAAGGCCGCATAGAATGCCGCGGCCTCGTCACCGAGGCCGAAGCGGGCGTTCAGCAAGATCTGGCGGACGACGCCGAGGATTGCCGAAACCAGGAAGCCGGCCATGTAGAGCGCCGACGCCTCGGGAACGGTGACCTCGAGGGTTGGCCAGTCGCGAAGGGGCGTCTGTCGGAGGCGGGCGAGCAGGTTCAGGGCAGAGTGGCGCAACGACGTGCCGATTGGCCCTGCCAGGGCGCATACGCGGGGCGTTGTTGGCAGAGCAAACCCGCCCCCACCCTTACCGGCGGGCAACAAGAAAACCCTGGGAGGGCCGTGCCCTCCCAGACCTTCCCGATGGCCAGGGGCGCGGGGAACCCCGGGTTCCCCGGTTTCACCTCAGAACAGCAAGCCGCCATCAACCGACAGGGTGACGCCGGTGATAAAGCTTGCCTCATCGGAGGCGAGGAAGAGGTAGGCGTTGGCGATATCCTCGGGAGTGCCGAGGCGGCGCAGGGGCGTGCGTTCGCGCACGCTCTCAAGCACCTTTTCGGGCACCGTCGCGATCATTTCGGTAACGGTAAAGCCAGGGGCGATGGCATTGACGCGAATATGGTTGGGGCCAAGCTCGCGCGCCCAGGTCTTGGTCATACCAATCACGCCGGACTTGGCGGCGACATAGTTCGTCTGGCCGAAGTTGCCGTGGATGCCGACGATCGACGCGGCATTGATGATCGAACCGCCGCCATTCGCGATCATGATCGGCACGACGGCCTTGGCGCACAGCCAGACACCCTTGAGGTTGACATTAATCACCGCGTCGAACTGATCCTCGGTCATCTTCTGCATGCGGGCGTCGCGGGTGATGCCAGCATTGTTCACGAGGATATCGATCCGCCCGAAGGCCTCAACGGTCGTCCGCACAGCGACCTCAACCGACTCGGCGCGGCTGACGTCAAGGAAGACCGCCTTGGCCTGGCCATCGTTGCGAACAATCTCCTCGGCGACGGCCTGGGCGTTGGCCATATTGATGTCGGCGACCGCGACCCGCGCGCCCTCGCGGGCAAAGGTAAGCGCCGTAACCTTGCCGATACCCTGGCCACCACCGGTGATGAGGGCAACCTTATCTTTCAGTCGCATACCAGCTCCTTAATCCAGGGGCGCCCCTGAGCAACAAAGGCGCGGCCCCATCGCCGCGCCACGGGTAAAGACGTTACTGGCTGCGCTTGGCGAGCCACGCCTCGATCTGCGGCCAGGTGCGCTTGCTCGCGCCGCTGCCCACCATCAGACCGATATGGCCGCCCTTCATCTCCAGCAACAGTTTGTCGCGCGAACCGAACTTGTCCATCGCCGTAACGGACTGGCATGTGGGGACGATATGATCGCGGTCGGCGATCACATTGAGAATACTGGCCTTCACGTTGCGCAGATCGACCGTGCGGCCCTCCATTTGCAGTGTTCCCTCCATCAGCCGGTTCTCGCGGAAGAACTCGACGATCCACTGCCGGAAGGCGGCGCCGGGGAAATTCACGCCATCGGTGACCCAGTTGTTCATTGCCAGCCAGGACTCAACCACGGCCGGATTATCGAGGTTATCCCAGAGTTTCAGGTAGTTGAGCACCCAGTTCTCGACCGGCTTCAGCATCTTATTGCCGTAGTCAATAACCTCGCCGGGCACGTTGCCAAACTGGCGCACCAGTTCGTCAACGTTGTAGTACGGCGTATTGAGCCACTTGTTGAAGGGGCCGGCCTCTTTATTCCCGAAGTCGAGGGGCGCGGTGAGGAGCACCAGGTTGCGCAGGCCATCATCGGGGCGCATGGCGGCGTAGATCACCGTAATGGTCGCGCCGATGCACCAGCCGCACATGCTGAACTCGCGCTTGCCGCTATGCCGCTGCATGGCGCGCACCGCCCGCGGGAGGAACTTGAGCGAGAAGTCCTCGAAGTCATACCCGGCATCTTCGGGGCCGGGGCGACCCCAGTCGAGCATATAGACCTCGTAGCCCTGGCGGACCATGTACTCGACGAAGCTGTTGCCCGGGCGCAGGTCGAAAATATCAGGGCGGTTGATCAGCGCGAAGACCAGAAAAAGCGGTACCGGTTTCCGCTGCTCGGGGGGCGTCTGCGGATAGAAGTGGTACAGCTTCATCTTATTGAGCGTCCAGATCACTTCTTTGGGCGTCAGCCCGATCTGGACGTGCAACCGGTTGGTGGCCAGTCTGGTTAGCGTATCGGTGCTCTTGCCGAGCCGCTCCATCTCGGCATAGAGGTTCTGGGTCAACTGTTCAACATCCAGGGTCGAGGGGCTTTGAGTGGTCATCGGCAGCTCCCTTTCTCAATGTCGGTCTGAATCACCCGTAGCGGCCTGACCAGCATGCCGGGGGCCACAGGCGAAGCTCGGGATCGAGGCTTAGCTTTCCGTGGCGGGCTTACGGGTCCGGCGCGGCTTCGCGGCGCCTTCAGCTTCACCTGCGGCAGCCTCTTCGGGCGACGCGGCGCCATTGGCCGAGGCGACGACGGCCAGGCCGTGCACCGCTTGCAGCAACTCGTCAAGCTGAACCTGCATGTCGTCCAGGCGCATCTCAATATTGGTCAGGCGCGACGCCAGGTTAATCACCTCGGCGCGCGAGGGCATATTGATCTGCGACAGGTAGGTCTCCATGTACTGGTTGACTGCCTGGCGAATCGGGGCGGAGGCTGCGAGGAGCGTGTCGAGCTGTAAACCGATGGCGTTGGCGAAGACCTCGGTGTTGACCAGCGCGGCCATTCCTTTGGCCCACGCATCAAGATTGGCGTCGCGTATCGTGCGCCAGGTGCCGATCGGATCGTTCGGATTAAACCCGTCACTCGGGCTCTGGCTCATATCTGGTCTCCTTTGACGGTATTACGCAGCACAGGCGTGTCCGGGGCTTGGCAATTTACTTGTAGGGTATTCCAGATAGTTACTGCGCGGTTACATGGGGCAGGGTGGCAGGTTCGGGCGGTCCTGTCTGACGGGCGCTCCACCGCATTTCCACTTGACGGAACCGTACCGGAGAGGTGGGGAGGTGTGGAGGTGTGGAGGTGTGGAGGTGTGGAGGTGCGGAGGTGAGCGAACACCTCCATACTTCCACGGGGCGATGTCGGGCCGAGGACCACAGATGCCGTCATTTCCGCACCGCGATCTCGTACACCTGGCGCACGGGGTGCTCGACGCCGCTGAGGGCCAGTTCCAGCGCATAGCGCCCGGCGCGGGTGGGGGTGAGCCGCAACCGGTCAGCCTCGATCGGCAGACAGTCGGCGGACAGTTCGACGCGCCGGCGCACGTCGGCGAGGGTCTGGCCGGCGGGGTCGCACAGGCGCGCTTCCAGCACGGCGTCCTGAAAGGAGCGGCGCGCGTCGTTGACCACGAACAACGGCAGTTGGAGCGCCTCGCCGATGGTGTAGGTGCGCGGCGGGTACAGACAGAAGGCGTACTGGGGGCTGAAGGCCGCCTGGAGCGCGTAGTAGGAACGCTTGGGCACGCGCCAGTAGTCAACCACGCTCCAGAGAACGGCCGGGTAAGGATCTACGAAGAGAAAGGGCACAATGCCGCCGGTGGGGCGGTACTTGTGGGCGCGCAGGCGGTCAATGTAATACCGGTTGATGAAGATCTGGTAGTCCTGTGACATGGCGATCATCTCGGCCAGCGATTCGGCCTCGCGCCAGGCGATCCAGTTTGACATAATATCTGCCTGGAAGCTGTGGCGCTCCTTCAGGCGCTCCACGTCCGCCGCGCTGAGACAGGGCGGCATGAACTTCAGCGCGCTCTCCAGGTTGGGGAAGCTCTGCGCGCCAAACTCGGTGACGAAGGCCATGTTGGCGGGAAAGCGCTTGTGCATCACCTCGGCGTCGTCGAGGGTGCCGTAGTTGCGGTACCAGCCGAAGTACACGTGCGCGTCGGTGCCTTTGCGCACATACGGGATGTCGACTTCGCCCGATGAGCGTACCGCCGGGCGCGTCGGATCTTCCTGTTCGGCCACCTCTTTGAGTTGCGTATCGAGCACGTCGCGGTTCCAACTGAACCCGAAGGCCGTCCAGTACGTGCGCAGCCGACTGAGGAGCGACTCGTCGGCGGTGTCTTCGATGACCACCGGTTCGTTGTGCATGCACCAGACGCCAATGCACGGATGGCTCCCCAGCAGCCGCACCATGTGCCGCGCCTGCCGCCGCGCCTCGGGCAGGATGCGACGGGCGTACAGCCATTGAAGCGGAAAGTCCTGCCAGAGTAACATACCGGCCACATTTGCGGCCTCATAAAACGCCGGGTGATCCACGTGAGCGTGAACACGCAGCAGGTTCATGTGGCAGGCGCGGGCCAGTTCGAGATCGCGGGCGCAGCGTTCGGGGGTCATGGTGGCGATGCGCATGTCGCCGGGCGGGTAGTTGTTGCCCTTGACGAGAAAGCGCACGCCGTTGAGATGGGGGATCCAGTTGCGCAGGTCGAAGGTGCGCACGCCGAAGGTGATCCGCTGCGCATCGCTCAGGCGCTCGTCGAGCAGGAGTTCAATCGCCACGTCGTAGAGGTCGGGCCGTCCAAGGTCGTGCGTCCACCAGAGGCGGGGGTCGCGCAGCTTCAGCAGCCCGCTGAGTTCCTGGCGCCCGCGGCGCAGCAGACGGCGCTGCTCGATGATCTGCGTCTCGCCGCTGAAGGTGCGCGGCACGAAGTGGAGACGCAGGGTCGCCTGGGCCTCGATGGCCGAGTCCACATCCAGGTCAAAGCGCAGTTGCGCCGCGCGCTCGTCGCAGGCCAGGGTGAGCAGGCGCGCGTGGCGCAGCCGCGCCGGGCCGCTGGCGTGCAGTTCCACTGGCAGCCAGATGCCGCCAGGGTTGGCCCGGGGATCGAAGCAGTCCCAGTGCGAGAATACACCGGTGATCATGGTCTTGTCCAGCTTGTTGCGCTCATCGGGACAATCCACTTCCACCAGCAGCGTGTTCTCGGTCTGGAGGACGTCGCTCACCTCGATCTCGTTGGGAACAAAATAGCCCTCGTGGGCGCCGAGGTCCACGCCGTTGAGGTAGGGGCGCGAGTAGTAGAAGATGCCGTTGAGGCGCAGCCAGACGCGCGAGATGTGGCGCTGGTCCGCCGGAGCGTGCTCCGGCGTCAGGGCCTCGGTGGCGCGCCGCGGGTCGAAGGCGAACTGGCAGCGGTAGACCACTTTTCCGGCGTGTTCTTCGAGGCCGGGGAGTTGCTGCCAGTGGGCCGGCACGCGGGCCGGCAGCCAGCCTTCTTCGCCACGGGGGTAGATCCCGTTGCGAAAGGCCGGCAGTGGCCGGATCTGCCAGTGATCCGTAAGGGTTTGGAGAAGCATAGCGCGTTATTGAGAGCGGCAGCGCCGCCGCAAGCGGGGGGCGGGGGCTTGAGGGCCGCAGGCCGCCAAAGAGATACCTTTTTCCTTTTCTTTCGAAAGGGCTTCGCCGCTCCGAACCGCTCCACAGAGGAGCAATGACGAGGTGGCGTTACTGACCAGTGCGCCAATCATAATTCCCGCAGCGCCTGCCAGTATACCGCAATCCGTTGCCGCCGCATGTCAGGGCGGTGTCCTAACCGGACCTTGAGCGTTTCGATACCCAGTTCGTAGGCGAAGCCCAGACGGAGGAAGGCCCGCAGTGTCCCGGCGAAGCGCCAGCCGTACCACATGCGCGCCAGGAGTATTTTACTGCGATTGAAGTGGATGTGCCGCCGCGCCGGGGCCTGGTCGCTGCTTTTGCCTTCGTGGTGTATCACCGTCGCTTCGGGGAGGTACCAGATCGCCGATGATCCGCCGGCGCGGGTGCGTTGCAGGCGCCGTTCCCACTCCAGTTCTTCGCTGTACATAAAAAAGCGCTCGTCGAGCAGGCCGGCCCGCCGAATGGCCTCGCCGCGCACGAGCAGGGCCGCGCCCACCAGCCAGTCCACGGCTTGCGCCAGGTCGTCAGGGGTGTCGGCGCAACGGTAGCGGCGCGCCCAGGGGTTGGCCGGCCACAGCCGGTCGAGCGCGGTGCTCTCCCAGAAGAAGGTCATGCGGGTGGGGAAGCGCCGCCGGGAGGACTGCACGCTGCCGTCGGCGTAGCGCAGTTGCGGCCCGACGGCGACCAGGTCGGGGCGGCGCTCAAGGAAGCGCACCAGGCGCGGGATGGCGTCGCCGACCGGCTCGGTGTCGGGGTTGAGCAGCAGAATGAAGGGCGCGTCGCGGGCCAGCAGTTCGCGCAGGGCCAGATTGTTGCCCGCGGCGAAGCCCAGGTTGGCCCGGGCCTCGATCAGCCGGACGTGGGGAAAGGCGGCGCGCAGCGCCTCCGGCGTGCCGTCGGCGCTCTGGTTGTCAATGACGATGATCTCGTAGACGATGCCGCTGCCCGCCAGCGAGGCCTCGACCGCCCGCAGGCAGCGGCACAGCAGGTCACGAACGTTCCAGGAGACGATGACGATCGCCAGGTCAATCACGGCATACTCTCATCGGCGACGAGGGTCACGCTGTCGGTATGCCCGGCTTCGGCGAAGATCAGCAGTTCGTTGTGCTCGTGGAGCCAGGAGACAGGCAGCTTGTAGGCTTCCTGCGGGCCGATCTGCCAGAAGCGCCCGACGTTGTGCCCGTTCAACCAGATCTGGCCCTTTTCCAGGCTGCCCGGTTCGAGCCGCAGGGCGCGAAGGTGCGGGAGGGCATTGCGCCCGAAGCAGGTCCGGTACCACGCCGGGCCGGTGGCGGGCGGGGTGCCCGCGCCCATTTCGACCCCGGCGCGGAAGCTCCAGGCGGCCGGCAGGGGCCGCGCGGGGTCGTAGGTGACGAGCGTGGCGCGCCAGGGGGCGCCGGCGTAGCCCTGGAGCAGCAGCGCCAGCACGTTGGGCCCGGGCCGCAGCAGGTGGGTGATGTCGTGTTTGATCCAGCCGTGGCTATGGTGCCGGCTGAAGCGATCGATCGCCAGACCGTTGACGAAGAGTGCCCCGCTGCCCCGGTCGGCGCTGCTGAAATGCACCACGGCGCGGCAGCCGTCGGGCACGCTGATTTCCCGCAGCAGCCAGAGGCCCGGCGCGGTAAAGGGCAGGCGCCCCAGGTGGACGCCGGCGGCGTCGGGGCGCACGGCGTCGGGGCGCGCGCGGGCGACGGCTTCCCCGGCGAAGGTTACTTCCTGCCACAGGGCGATCCAGCCCTCCGCAATATCCTCCTCCATGCCGCTCAGGTAGAGGGTGTCGAGCAGCCCCTTGCGCTCGCCCAGCCCCAGGCCGTAATTGAAGCGCCCGAGGTTATCGGCCAGGAAGCGCAGGTCGTGGCGCCCCGCGGCCAGCCGCAGCGGCAGGGTATAGCGCGGCCCGGCGGGGTCAACCCCGAGGACCCCGAGTTCCTCCCCGTTGGCGAACACGCGCAGGCGATCGCTCACCCAGGGCGCGATCAGGGTGGTAGCGAGGGGCGCATCCAGGTCGAGCATGGCGCGGTACCAGCCGTAGCCGTGGTCGCAGCCGAGTTGCTCCAGGGGGCAGGGGGCCTCCAGGGCATGCCAGCCTTCCTCGGTGGTCAGATCGGCCACCGGGCACCGTTCGACGGGGAGGGTCAGGCGCGCGCGTCGTGGCGGGACGGGGCGCGGGGCGATCCGCGGCTCGCCGTTGGGGGTGGGTATGCAGCGGGCCGCCGCCTCGGCGCTGAGGACCATGACCCGGAGCGCCCCGGCGGCGCCCCGCAGGTCGAGGGCGGCCTGGTCGCCGGCGATCCAGTAACGCAGGCGCAGGGTCGTAGCGTCCAGGCGCGCCTGCATCCCCGCCCCGGCCCGCAGCAGTTCCAGGGGCGCGCCGAGGCCGGGCAGGGCCAGTTCCAGCTCGCCCTGCTCGCCGGGCTGGCCGTAGACAATCAACAGGTGGCGCGAGTCGTCGCTCCAGAAGCCCAGCAGACGCCCGGTATGGCAGACGAGGGTCATCCCCTCCGCCAGCGGCAGGTGGGCGAAGATGGGCCGGATACTGGCCGGTTCCACCTCCACGCTCAGGTGGCGGAGCGGGTCGTCCAGCAGGACCTGGTAGGTCCGGCCCTCCAGGTCGGGGTTCTGGAGGAAGGTGGCCCGGAAGCAGCGCCAGGGTTCGGGCGCGTTGGGGCCGGCGCGCGCGGTGCGGAAGGGCGCCGCGCCGCCCTCGCTGCGCCCGCGCACGGCCGGAGGGACGAGCACGGTCAGGCCCCCCGGCGCGGCATCGGCCAGGATGGGGGCCAGACGCGCGCCAAAGCAGGCCAGGAAGAGATGGTGGCGGCGGGCGACCAGGGCCTTCTCGCGCAGTTCGCCGTACTCGCTCACTGGAGCGTCATAGTCGTAGCTGGTGGTCATATGCACCAGATCGCCGCCGACGGTACGCCCGCCCCAGAAGCCGAAGTTGGCGCCTCCGGCCCACATCCAGTGCGAAAAGCCGGCGCAGCCCACGGCGGTAAGCTGGTGGAGGATCACATCGAGCTTCGCCGCCGTCTTGCGCGTCTGGCGGCTCGCGCCCCAGGCGTCGAACCAGCCGCTCCACAGCTCGCTGACGATCATAGGATTATCGGGCCAGACGGCGCGGGTCTGGACGAGCTTTTCGGCGATGCCGCTCCAGCCGTTGCGGAACTCGGGCCACTCGCGGGTCGCGCCCATGCAGGTGTACAGCGGGACCTCGATGCCCCGTTCCACCAGGGCGCGGGCCAGGGTGCGCTGGTGGGCGTCGTGGCCATAAACGCCGGAGGCCCAGTGCTCATTCTCGATCTGGCAGAGGATCACCGGGCCGCCGCGGGTAAACTGGCGCGGGGCGATGATCGGCAGCAGGTGGTCGAACCAGCGCAGCGCCGCGCCCAGGTAGCCCGGGCTATCCACGCGCAGGCGGATGGCGGGATCGGCGCTGAGCCAGGCGGGGATGCCGCCATTCTCCCACTCGGCGCAGATGTAGGGGCCGGGGCGCACGATGGCCTTCAGGCCCAGTTCGTGGCACAGGTCGAGAAAGGCCCCAAGGTCGGCCTCGGCATGGAAGTCGAACACGCCGGGATGGGGTTCGTGGCGGTTCCAGGGGATGACCGTATCAATCGTATTGAGGCCGGCCCAGCGGGCCTGTTCGAGCAGGGGCCGCCACTCGGCGCGGGGCCAGCGGAAGTAGTGGATGCAGCCGGCCAGGAGGTAAAATGGCTCGCCATTGAGGTGGAGACCGTCGCGGTCAACTGTTACTGAGGGCGTCACGGGTTGGTCCTTGCGCAATCTACCCCCTGAACGGGTAGGTGGGAAGGTTTGGGAGGGCGGCGCCCTTCCAACAACGATGTACCGCTATTGCGCGGCTCGGCCGCAGGGCCGCCTCAGGCCCCACGGCGTCCAAGAATGTAGCCAAGCAAAAAGGCGACCAGGATCCAGGGCAGCCAGGGGCGCCGGGTGAAGAAGTCTTCGACCATGCCGCGGGCAACGGCAGCCTCGGAGAGGCCCTGGCCCTCGGGGATGGTGATCGTGCGCCGGGCGCCCCCGGTCGGCAGCGGTGCGGGGATCGCCTCGATCGCCACCGGCGCCACGGGCGGCGCCTCCTCCACCGCGAGCGCGGCTTGCACCTCGGCCTGGTGCTTCTGTTCGTGGAGCCGGCGCGCTTCGATCTGTTCCGCGAGCGCCTTGAGGCTCTGGCTGATCAACGACCGCGCCGCGCCGTCGAGCAGCCGCTGGCCGACGTTGGCAATGGCGCCGCCGACCACCGCCTCGCCGCCGTAGTCGAGAATGGTCTGCGCGCCGTCCGTCCGCAGCTTCACGGTGCCGGCGCCTTTGAGAAAGCCATTGCTGCCCTTGCCGTCCACGTGGATATCATACGACTCGGGCGACACGATGTTGTCGATTCTGACGTGACCGGTGTAGGTGCCCCGCACGGCCTGCATCCCGATCTTCAAGGTGCTCTCGTACTCGTTCTCGCCCACCACGTCGAGGCGCTGGCACCCCGGAATGGTGCGCGCCAGCACCTCGGGGTCGTTCAGGGCGTTCCAGACCTCTTCGCGGGTCGCTTCAAACGTGTAGTTTCCGGCAATCCGCACGAAGGGCTCCTTTCGTTAGCGTACGCGCAGGCGGGTTTGGAAGGGCCTTGTCCTGTTGACATGCTACACCAGGCCCTGCGTACGGGCAAGGCGGGCGGCAGCCCCGCAGGGCTACGTCAAGGCCGGTCACCGCGCCTGAACCTCATCCCCCGGCCCCTCGCGGGTGTCGGGTTTTTCGAGCGAGAAGGGGTTTTCGGCATTGATCAACATCGCCATCAGAATGATTAGGATGGCCCACCCTTGCCGCGCCGCCGCAGGGGTGTTACCATAAAACAGTATCAACACGAATGCCAACCGGCCCTGGAGTTGTCATTCGCGCTACAGGTGCGGCTCGTAGCCGCACCGTACCCGGTATTGCGCGGCATGTGGTTGTTAGCGTGAACGCGGGTCGTGCCGACTTCAGTCGGCTGAGCCGGAAGCCGACTGAAGTCGGCGCAACGTCTACCCATTTTAAATCGCCATTGAATCAGAAATCGCAACCGTGCCGCCCCCAATCCCCAATCACCAATCCGCAATCCCAAATCCCAAATCCCAAATCCCAAATCCCAACGACTGGCGGCGCCTGCTCCGCTACCTGCGGCCCTACCGCGGGCACATGGCCCTGGCCATCGCCATGCTCGCCGGATCGAGCGCCATCGGCCTGACCTTTCCCCTGGTGATCGTCCGTCTGCTCGACGCCGTGCTCCAGCAGCAGAACCTCATGCTGCTCAACGGCCTGGCCCTGGCCCTGCTGGGCATGTTCCTGCTCCAGGCCCTGCTCACCTTCGGCCAGAGCTACGTCCTGAACGTGGTCGGCGAGCGGATCGTCCTCGACCTGCGCGTCGCCCTCTACCGCCACCTGCAGTCGCTCTCGCTCGACTTCTTCGCCAGCCGGCGCACCGGCGAGA
>DAOUDA010000342.1:0-22150 GCA_034431835.1 Chloroflexaceae bacterium
CCTCGCCGCGGCCACGGCCCTCTCGGCGCTGGCCGGCCTCGCCCCGGGCGGATGGCCGCTGGGGCCGCTCGTCGGGGGCATCGCCGGCCTCGCCGCCGGCTGGAGCTACCTACGCACCGGCAAGCTCACCGCCGCCGCTCTCGCCAGCGGGCTGGTGGTCCTGGGAGTGAGCCTGGTTTGACCTTGCGCCTGTGAGGAGAGAAGGAGACCCTGCATGACCGCCCCGACCGCGGCCGCGCCGCCGATTGACGATCGTCGTGAACTCGTCGGCTGGTACTTCTACGACTGGGCCAACTCGGCCTTCTCAACCACCGTCGTCACCGTCTTTCTCGGGCCGTTTCTCACCTCCATCACCGAGGCCGCCGCCGACGAGCGCGGTCTGGTCTACCCCCTCGGCATCCCCGTCGCCGCTGGCGCCTTCTTCCCCTACATGGTCTCGCTGTCGGTTCTGCTCCAGGTCTTCTTCCTGCCCGTCCTGGGCGCCATCGCCGACTACTCCCATGCCAAGAAGGGCATGCTGGCGACCTTCGCTTACATCGGCGCGATCGCCACGATGTTGATGTATTTTCTGGACGGCAACCGCTACTTCCTCGGCGGGCTGCTGTTCCTGATCGCCAACCTCTCCTTCGGCGCGTCCATCGTCTTCTACAACGCCTTTCTGCCCGAAATCTCCAGCCCCGACCGGCGCGACGCCGTCTCGTCGCGTGGCTGGGCCATGGGCTACCTGGGCGGCGGCTTGCTCTTGCTGGCCAATCTGGTGTTGTTCAGCAACCGCGAGGCGCTGGGCCTGCCGACCGACCTGGCGGTGCGCATCAGTCTGGCCTCGGCAGGGATGTGGTGGGCCATCTTCACCGTCGTTCCGCTGCTCACCCTGCGCCGCCGCGAGCCGTTGAAGCGGCTCCCGCCGGGAGAGCATTACCTGACCATCGGCTTCAAGCAACTGGCCCACACCTTCGGCGAGATGCACCACTACCCGCAGACGCTGCTGTTCCTGGGGGCCTACCTGCTCTACAACGACGGCATCCAGGCGGTTATCGCCCTGGCCTCGCAGTTCGGCGCGCGGGAGCTTGGCCTGGATCAGGGGATTCTCATCCAGGCGATCCTGATGGTGCAGTTCGTGGCCTTCTTCGGGGCCCTGGCCTTTGGCTGGGTGGCGCAGCGCATCGGCTCGAAGCGGGCCATTCTCGTCAGCCTGGTCATCTGGGGCGGCACGGTGGTCTACGGTTACTTTATGCCCGCGGGCGTGCCGGCGCAGTTCTTCCTGCTGGCGGCGATCATCGCTGTGGTGCTGGGGGGCAGCCAGGCCATCAGCCGCTCGGTCTTCTCCCTGATGATCCCGAAGGGCCAGGAAGCCGAGTACTTCGGCATCTACGAGGTGAGCGAGCGGGGCACGAGCTGGCTGGCCCCCTTGCTCTTCGGACTGGCCTACCAGTTCACCGACAGCTACCGCATCGCGATCATTTCGCTGATCATCTTCTTCGTGGCGGGGTTCGTGCTGTTGCTCTTCGTGGACGTGCGGCGCGCCGCCGAAGCAGCGGGCAACGTGGCCCCGGCGAACGCCTAGAGCCGGCCCACCGGGCCGGCTCTCCGCAGTTACCGTCGCGGCGGTGATCGGCGGCGCCTACCGGCGCCACGCTCAACCATTGTCTGCCAGGCGGCATCGGGGTCGGGAGGACTGGCGAGGATCTGGTCGCTCACGCGGTTGGCCTGGGCGTCGTTGAGCAGGGCCAGTTCCCGTTCGCGCTCCTCGGTTTCGGGGCTTAAATGGGCGTAATCGCGCCAGAGGCGCCAGAGCAGGACGATCAGGCCGACCAGCGCCAGGGCGGCCAGGCCAAAGAGCAGGTAGAGCGTCATCGACGCCCCTCCTGGCGCTGCTTGTAAAAGATCCCTGCAGCCTCGGTGCGATTGCTCACCCCGAGTTTCTGGTAGATATTCTGGAGGTGGAACTTGACCGTGTTCTCGCTGACGTTGAGCCGCTGGGCGATCTGGGTATTGGTCAATCCCTGAGCCACCAGCGAGAGCACCTCGGCCTCGCGCTCGGAGAGCTCGGCGGCCTGGCCGGGGCGGTGGCGTTGCTGGCGCAACCAGCGCCGGGCGGCCTGCGGAAAGACCAGTTGCCCTTGATAGACCTGGCGGATGCAGGCCACCGTCTGCTGGGGCGGCTCGGTCTTCAGGGCAAAGCCATCGGCCTCGGCTTCGAGGGCCGACTGGATGGTGTCGCCATCGTAGAACGCAGAGAGCACCAGCACCTTGGCCGGCAAGCTCTCGGCGCGAATGCGCTGCAGACACTCGAGCCCGCTGACCGTAGGCATCTGCAAATCAAGGACCACCACGTCGGGACGCAAGGCGCGCACCGCGTCGAGCACCTGGTCGCCGTCGCTGGCGGTGCCGACCACCTCAATATCGCCCTCGGCCTCGATCAGCGAGCGCAGCCCCTCCAGCACCAGCGCATGGTCATCGGCAAGAAAAACTCTAATCATTTCTACCGTAGGGTACCTCGACTCGCACCCGCGTGCCCAACCCGGGAGCGCTCTCGATACTGAAACTTCCGCCGAGCAGATGCACCCGCTCGCGCATCCCCTCCAGACCAAAGTGCCCGGCCAGGGGTCGCTGCATCACCGCGGCGACATCGAACCCCTGGCCATCATCGCACACCTGCATCGCTATCCGGCGCCCATCACAACTCAGGGTAACCCTGTGGCTACGGGCCTGCCCGTGACGCGCGGCATTCGAGAGGGCCTCTTGCAGAATCCGGTAGAGTGAGATTTTAACCGGGAGCGGCACCGCTGGCAACTCGCCCAGGATCTCCAGGCTGACGGGATTGCCGGTCAACTCTTCGTGCTGGATCACCAGACCTTCGAGGATGGAAACCAGGTCGCGGCGCTCGAACTCGGGCGGGCGGAAGGCGCCCATGAAGTTGCGGATCTCGTTGAGCGCGTGCTCCAGCAACCCGATGCTGCGCTTGATACGCAGCACCTCGTCATTGAGCGATGATTGCTGCTGCGCCAGGCGTCGCTGCACCACGTACAGTTGCGACAATGCGGCGAAAATATTTTGAACCGGACCATCGTGAATGTCAAGGATGATCCGGCCCACTTCCCGCTCAGCAATCTCGAGGAACCGCCCGGAGGTTTCTGTATTCCCGTTGTCCGGTTGAGTAGTTGTCATGGCTGCGCCGCCTTTCCAGACATGTGTACATATTATACACCGCGCTGGAATGAGGCGACACCGGCCCCCGCGGTCCCCCTGGGTAATGATTTCTTAACTTTGAGGAGTAGGGCCGAAGCAATAGCTGCGCCACCTGGCCTACTCCGCCCCCAATCGCCCCAGCAGCACCCGGTACGGCTCGGGGTTGTCCGGGTGCCATTCGAAGCGCGCGCGCTCGAACCACTGCACGGTCAGCGCGCGCCCCTCGATCGTCTCGGTCTGCGGCTCGGTGAGGGGCAGGCCGAAGAGCGCCACATTCTCGGCCAGGCTGTAGCCCCGCCGCCCGTCGAACTCCAGACCGCGGCCGCGGAAGTAGCTCAGGAACGGCTCGCAGAGGCTGTGGCCGGTTTCGGCGAAGTAGAGGCACCCGGCGGGCGCGCCGCTCACCCGGCCAGACTGCTGCCAGTCGCGGCCCCGCCGCGCCAGACCCTCGGCGCCCAGGCGCCCCAGCAGCACGTCGTAGGGCCGCGGGTTCTGCGGATGTAGTTCCAGGCGATTGCGTTCAAACGCCTGGGCCTGCACCTCGCGCCCTTCGATGGTGACGCTGCGCTGCGGCCCGATCGGCAGCCCGAAGACCGGCAAGCCGCCGTTCTCGCGCCAGTAGGAGAGCAGGCGCCCGCACACCTGTTGCCCCGTCTCGGGGAAGCTCTGGCAATTCGCCGGAGCCGGTTCCGGCGGAGGCGCGGCCTGGCCCGCCTCGCGACGGAAGCGGTCGCTCAACTCGCGGGTCAGGCGCAGGTAGAGGTCGCCGTACTGCTCGCTTGGCTCGATGTGGCTCCCCTCGTAGAACTCGTTGAAACTCGTCAGCACCACCGCCTGCGCGTTGCGCTCGATGGCCGTCTGCCAGGTGCTCCGGTAGTACTCGCCATTCTGCCGATCGCGGGCGTGGCCGCCGCGGATGCGCAGATCGTCGTAGCCGGGCATCACTGTGGCGACGAAGGGCCGGTTCTGCCCATTGGCGCGGTTCCACTGCTCGAGCCGGCTCCCATACGAGGCCATGGCCGCCCCGGGCCGGCGCTCCCAACTGATGTCGAAGTAGTACAGCGCGTCGTAGACCTCCAGATAGCCGAAGTTGTCCGTGCCGCCGAACCAGAACTGCTCGCGCCCTGGATCAGCGCGATTGCGCACATCGCGCCAGGCACCCACCCCGCCCAGGGCGGGCGGGTTGAACCAGAACACCACCGGACGGCCCTGGTAGCGCAGGTAGTTCGGCTGGCCGAAAAAGTCGCGCTTCAACACGTCAACCGCCCGCGCCAGGCCCTCAACGCTCCGCAGGGGCCCCCAGGCCGACTGGTCGGGGATGATCGCCACCTGCAGGTCGCGGCCACCTTCACGGGCCAGTTCGATCAGCCGGCGGCAGCGTTTGTTCAACCGCTCTTCGTCGGGACCGTACCAGGTGCACACCAGAGCGTCAATGCCCGCATCGTCGGCTTGCTGCACGTGGCGGCGAATGGCCTCGTCGTCACCGCCGCTGTAGCGCGGCGATGGCAGGTCGCTCATCCGGCTGTAGGACCAGTCCGAATGCTCCCACCAGGGATAGTAGAAGGCCATGATCGGTCGCTCCGGCGCGGCCCGTGCCGGCGCCGCCGGGGGGATCATCAGGCTGGCCAGGATCGCCAGGATCAGCATTGGCGCGAGTCGTCGCCGGTAGCGGTGGTAAGGCATACTGGCTCCTTGTTTGGACACGGTTCACACCTGCGTTGCCGTTTTGAGGGGCGCGGAGAGGCTGCGCCCTCCGCGCCTCCTCCGAACAGTAACCCATGAAGCCATGCGGCGAACGGCTGAAAAGAGTTTTCCTGGGAGGGCTTCGCCTTCCCAGACCTTCCCGTTGGTTTGAACAATTCTTCGGCATTCTACCCGCATCTGCGCCGGCGGGCAGTAGCCCTTCGGTCCTGTTCCAGATCCTGGCCATCCTTCCCGCCCCGCGCCGATCTGCGGTATCATAGAGTGAACAATCGCCAACCGGACCAGCAGGAGATCCCCCGATGCTCACCGACCGCGCCCGTGAGACGCTCTACGCCTGGGTCGCCGCCGATAGCCTGCGCAAACACTGCGAGGCCGTATCGGCCTGCATGGTCCACTTCGCCCGGCGGGGCGGCGCGGACGCCGACCTGTGGGGCGCCGTGGGCCTGCTCCACGATATGGACTTTGAACGCTACCCTGATATGCCCGAGGACACCCCGCAGGTGCACGCGCTGTCACGCGCCCTGGTCGCCGGCGAACCGGTACCCGAAACGCTGCCCGGGCATCCTTTCTACGGCGTGAAGTATCTGCGCGACACCGGCTGGTCGCCCGAGGTGCTGCGAGCCATTCTCAGCCATGCCGATTACAGCGGCATCGCCCCCGAGTCGCCCCTGGAGCGCGCGCTCTACGCCGTGGATGAACTGAGCGGTTTCGTGACCGCCGTGGCCCTGGTGCGCCCGGATAAGTCGATCCACAGCGTCGAAGTGGCCTCGGTGAAGAAGAAGATGAAGGATAAGGCCTTCGCGGCCAGGGTGAGCCGCGAGGGTATTCGTCACGGCGCCGAGGTTATCGGCATGCCCCTCGATGATCTCATCGCCGAGGTGATCGCCGCGCTGCGCGCCGCCGCGCCGGGCCTGGGGCTGCAGGGCGCGGCGTGAGTCTCCCGCCCGAATGACCGCTTGATGTCCGTGTTCAGATTTACCGCAGAGGTGAGCTTTTTGAAGCCCTTTGTGCCCTTCCGCGCCCTCTGCGGTGTGAACGTGTTTGGTAGATGTGAACACTATCGCTTGATAATGCTTCCCCACCACATCTGGCCGGATACGGCAACCATTACTGATGGACGGCTCCACCTCGGCGGCTGTGACGCGCGGGCCCTCGCCGCCGCCTACAGCACGCCCCTCTACGTGTTCGACGAGGCCACCCTGCGCGGCGCGATGCGGGCCTACCTGGCGGCCTTCCGGCGCCAGGACATGCCCTTCGGAGTGCACTACGCCGCCAAGGCGCTGCTCAACTCCGCGCTGGCCCAGATCGTCGCTCAGGAGGGGTTGGGGCTGGACGTCGTCTCGGGGGCCGAGTTGCTGGTGGCGCGGCGCGCCGGCGTGCCGATGGAGCGGGTCCACTTCCACGGCAACGCCCCCGGCGACGCGGAACTGGAGCGCGCCGTGGCCTGGGGCGTCGGCGCGGTAGTGGTTGATACCCTCGATGCACTGGAACGTCTCGCTGCGCTGACGGCCGCCCGCGAGCGGCCGCAGGGCGTCATGCTGCGCGTGGCGCCGGACATCGCGGCGCCTACCCACCCCTCCATCGCCACCGGCGGCGCCGGCTCGAAGTTTGGCCTGCTCCCCGAAACGCTCGACGCCGCCGCGGCGCGGCTGCGGGCCGGCCCTGGCCTGCGCTTCCTCGGGCTGCACGCGCACATCGGTTCGCAGATCTTCAACCTGGAAGCGTTCCGCGCCACTGTGGCCGTCCTGGTGGACCTGGCGGCCCGCCTCCGCGCCCGCCACGGCCTGACGACGGAGGAACTCAGCCCGGGCGGGGGCCTGGGCACGCCCTACCTGGCGGAAGAAGCCGCGCCTGATGTTGCGGCCTACGCCGCGGCGCTATGCGCCAGCCTGCGCGACCGGTGCGCCGCCCACGCCCTGCCGCCGCCGCGCCTGACGGTCGAGCCGGGGCGCTCGATCGTCGCTCGGGCCGGCGTGGCCCTCTACACCGTGATGGGGCGCAAACTGGCCGCCGATGGGACGACACGGTACCTTCATGTTGACGGCGGCATGGCCGACAACCCGCGCCCCGCACTCTACAACGCCCGCTACACCGCCCTGCTGGCCAATCGCGTCGGCGCGCCTCCCGGCCCGCCCGTCACCGTTGCCGGACGCTACTGCGAGTCGGGCGATGTGCTGTTGCGCGACGTCTCGCTCCCTCCCGCGCAACCCGGCGACCTCGTGGCCGTCGCCACCGCCGGGGCCTACACCCTCAGCATGGCCAGCACCTACAATCTGACGCCCCGGCCCGCCGCCGTTCTCGTGGCCGAGGGGCACGCCCGCCTCATCCAGCGCCGCGAGACCGAAGAAGACCTGCTCGCGCGCGATCTGCCGTTGTGACCAGATTTCCTGGTCGGGGCGAAAAATCTTTCGCCCCGACCAGGAAATCCCTCCTACAACAACAACGACACCGTATAGATCACCAGCCCCGCCAGACCACCCACGACCGTGCCATTGATGCGAATGAACTGTAGATCGCGCCCGATGGCCAGTTCGACCTTGCGCGTCACCTCGGCGGTCTCCCAGGAACGGACGGTCTGGGTCACGAACTCGCCGGCCGCGCGCCCGTAGCGCCGCACCAGGTAGCGCACCAGTTCCTCCGTCCAGCCCTCGACCCGCAGGCGCCATTCCGGGTCGTGTTCGAGCACATCGCCGACATGGCTGAGCCCCCGGGCGATAGAGAGACGCAGCGAGGAACCCGGCGTGGCGCTCTGCATCAACAGGTTCGCCTTCACGTCCTGCCACAGCTTCCCGGCCACCTCACGCAAGCGCGGGTGTTTCAACAACTCGTGCTTCAGTTCCTCGCCCCGAGCGCGAACACCGGGATCGTACTGCAAATTGACGATCCAGGCATCGAGGGTGTTGGTGAACTCCTCGTAGAGCGGGTGATCGGGATTCTCGCTCAGTTCGCTCAGGGTCTTACGGGCGCCATCGAGCAGCCGCTCATAGATCTTCTGGTCCACAATGCGCGGCACCCAGGGGGGCAGTTCACCAGCGATGCGCTTACGGATCAACTCCTGGTTCGCCTCGATCCACTCCGTCAGCACGCGCACCAGTTGCAGCAGCACGTCGCGCTGGCGATGCTCGGCGACCACGATGCCCAGGAGTTGGGCCACCAGGGACGTGGCGGGCACGGCGCCCAGGCGCTCGCTCAGGGTGCGCTGGAGCAGCGCGCCGACCTCTTCATCGTTCACGACTCGCAACAGACCGGCCACACTCTCAGCAACCACATCGGCGGCCTGAGAACTGCGCCGCGGATCGCGCAGTAACTGGGCGATGCGCCCGGCGACATCCTGCCGGCGTAAGCGATCCACGATGCGCTCGGGATCGAGGAAGTTCCGCTCGATGAAGCGCCCCAGGCTCTCGGCGATGCGCTCGCGGCGCCGGGGGATGATCGCCGTGTGGGGGATGGGCACACCGAGCGGATGGCGGAAGAGCGCCGTCACTGCGAACCAGTCCGCCAGGGCGCCAATCATCGCCGCTTCGGAGAAGGCGCGCACGAAACCCACCCACGGCCCCAGATCGCGGTAGATGCTCGCGATCACAAAGATGATGGTTACCAGCACCAGCAGGCCCGTCGCCAGGCGCTGCATCCGCCGCAACTCCGCGGCGCGTTGAACATCGTCCATATGCGGGAATGTCTTTTTCTGGAGAAGATCTAGAGCACTGACCGGAATGCGTGATCCCCTGAGGACCCTGCGCGGTCTGGCTCGCTGCGCTCGCGCCGCCATCGTTACGGGTCAATTGTTTCGAGAAACACTGTTAGGCAACGTTCCTCTGTCCGCGAGGGCTTCACCCTCCCGGACCCTCCCGTACCGGCAAGCTACCGGAGATTATACCGCTTCTCGATAGTTTCACGTGGAGCACCCACACCTCACGCCCGCCTTACCATATCGTTATCTAACCCGAACACGCGGTCCGCCGCCGCCCTGTGGCAAAATGGCACAACGCTACGCGCCATACGCGCGAAGGGAGTAGCCAGGCATCCGTGTCGCCAGATTACCATATCGTTATCTGTGGCAACTTCGCATGTACAAAAGCCCTGGCTATAATGGCCACAGCTTTCCTGTACAGCTTGATTTCGCAGTTCTGCTCCGGTAACAAGGAGGAACCCGGTGTTGGCCACCCCGTCCTGCCTGGCGCCGGCACCTCCAGGCTTCGGCCTGCGGCGCCTGCTCCTCGCCCTGCTCCTTACCCTGCCGCTGCTACCCCTGATGAGCGGCCCGGTTCCCGCACTCCGCCCGCGACCCGCAGGAAACGGCGCGCCGGCCAGTCTGGCCTCCACCTCCTCCGGCGCCCCGGATTGGCCCGCCGTGCGACGCCTGCTGGCCCCGCCCGCCTACCATCCTCAACCCGGCGCCAGTGGTTACCGCGCCGCCAACTCCCGCCAGGGCTGGGGCGTGAGCTTCGCCCCCGACGGCACGGTGAGCCTGCGGCCCGACCAGCGAGCCGCCTGGAACTGGGGACTGCGCCTCGCCGCCTATGGCTACAACGATCCCCTGCCGCTCACCCGACCCGTGCTGGTAAGCGCCGGCGGTCCCCAGGTGCGCTACACGTGGGATCAAACCATTACCGAGTGGTGGGTGAACCGCCCCGATGGCCTCGAACAGGGCTTCACGCTGGAGCGGCGACCAGCGGGCGCGGACGGACGGACGCCGCTACGTCTGTGGCTGGCCATCCAGGGGGACCTGCGCCCGGTGGCGGCCGAGGACGCGGTGCGCTTCGTTGATCGCGCCGGGAACACGGTGCTACACTACCACACCCTGCGGGCCTGGGACGCAACCGGGCGGGAAGTCGCCGGACACATGGAAGTGCGCGACGGGTATGTAACGCTGGCCCTCGACGATGCCGCGGCCATCTACCCCCTGACGATCGACCCCACCGTGCAGACCGCCTACCTCAAAGCTTCCAACGCCGGTACGAACGACGAGTTCGCCTACACCGTCGCCGTTGACGGCGACACGATCGTCGTCGGCGCGCGCTTCGAAGACAGCGGCAACCCCGCCGACCCCAACGACAACAGCGCCCAGGACACCGGCGCGATCTACGTGTTTACCCGCAGTGGCGGAACCTGGACCCAGCAGGCCTACCTCAAGGCCGCCATTCGCGATCCGGGAGATGACTTCGGGTTCGCCGTGGCCATTGATGGCGACACCATCGTCGTCGGCGCCTCGGGCGAAGAGAGCGGTACCGGCGACCCCAACGACAACAGTCGCACCGACTCCGGCGCGGCCTATGTCTTCGTCCGCAATGGGACCACATGGTCGCAACAGGCCTACCTTAAGCCGAGCAATCCCGACATTTCCGACCTGGCGGGTCGCTCCGTAGCCGTTTCGGGCGATACCATCGTTATTGGCGCCTACAACGAAGACAGCGGCAACCCCACCAACCCCAACGACAACAGCGCCTCCAACGCCGGCGCCGCTTACGTCTTTGTTCGCAACGGAACTACGTGGTCGCAGCAGGCGTACCTCAAGGCCGCCAACGCCGGCGCGGAGGACCTGTTCGGGCGTTCGGTCGCCATTGCCGGCGACACCATTGTCGTCGGCGCGCCCTATGAGGATAGCGGCATCCCCGGCAACCCGAATGACAATGGCGCCAACAACGCGGGCGCGGCCTACGTCTTTACCCGCAGCGGCGCAACCTGGACCCAGCGCGCCTACCTCAAAGCCGGCAGCATCGGCGCGGGTGACCAGTTTGGCTACGCTGTCGCGCTGAACGGCAATACGCTGGTCATCGGCGCGCCGGGCCAGGGTAACTCCGGGGCCGCCTATGTCTTTACCGGCAATGCCGCAAGCTGGACACAACAGGCTTTTCTCAAAGCCGCCAACGCCGGAACCGGAGACTACTTCGGCGCCTTCGTCGCCATCGATGGTGACATTCTGACAGTTGGAGCGCCAGGGGAAGCCAGCCGCAATGCCGGCGATCCAAACGACAACGGCGCCCCCAATGCCGGCGCCGCCTATGTCTTCACCCGCAGCGGCGCGACCTGGACGCAGCGGGCCTATCTCAAGGCCGCCAACGCCCAGGCAGATGATCTCTTCGGCACCTCGACCGCCATCTCCGGCGATACCGTGGTCGTCGGCGCCCCCTACGAGGACGGCAGCGGTCCCACGCCAAACGAAGACGCCCCCAATGCCGGCGCCGCCTACGTGTTCCTGAGCGACGACATCGCGCCCGACGTGACGGTCGAGCAGGCTGCCGGGCAGCCCGACCCCGCCGCCAGCGGCCCGATCCTGTTCACCGCCACCTTCAGCGAGCCGATCGACGCCAGCACCTTTACCGCCAGCGACGTGACCCTTGGCGGCACGGCGGGCGGGCCCCTCAGCGCCACCCTCACCCAGGTCAACCCGACCACCTTCACCATCGCCGTCAGCGGGATGCGCAGCGGCGGGACCGTGACGGCCAGCATCCCCGCCGGGGCCGTCACCGCCCTTTCGGGCAACCCCAATAGCGCCTCGACCAGCGCCGACAATACGGTCACATTCGAGTACCGGGTGCTGCTGCCGCTGGTCGTCAGGTAGACCTCGCGCGGCGGCGCCGCGCACAGGGTTGACCGTTCTCACCCGTCTCCTGGCCCCCTCCCTTTCCACCTCTGGTGGAGAGGGAGGGGGGCGGGGAGTGGGTGAGGATAAACCGCCCTGCCGCCGGCTGAAAGGGGCAACCCCGTTTCTCACCCCCTGCACAGGAACGTGGTACAATACACAGGTATGGTACCAATGTTCTCTATTCTCGCCCGCGATCCAGCCTCACGGGCCCGCGCCGGGCTGCTGCGGACGGCGCACGGCGACGTTGCCACGCCGGTGTTCATGCCCGTGGGCACCCGCGGCAGCGTCAAGGCCCTCACCCCCGACGAACTGCGCGCCCATGGCGCGGAGATCATCCTGGGCAACACCTACCATCTCTACCTGCAGCCCGGCCACGAACTGATCGCCCGGCAGGGCGGGCTGCACCGCTTCACCGGCTGGCACGGCCCCATCCTCACCGACAGCGGCGGCTTCCAGGTCTTCTCCCTGGTCCATGGGGGAATCGCCGACGAAATCAAGGGGCGCCGGCCCCAGCAGCCGGGGCGCCTCAGCGACATGGTGAAGGTGACCGAAGACGCGGTGGTCTTCAAGAGTTACCTGGACGGCTCGCGCCACGTCTTTACACCCGAGCGCAGTATCGAGGTGCAGCACCACCTTGGCGCCGACATCATTCTCTGCTTCGATGAACTGCCGCCCTACCACGCCGGCTACGAGTACACCCGCGAGAGCATGCACCGCTCGCATCGCTGGGCGGCGCGCTGCCTCGAAGCTCACTGCAAGCGCGAACCGGAACGCCTGCCCAACCCCGAGCAACGGCTCTTCGGCATCGTTCACGGCGGCGTGTTTCCCGACCTGCGCCGGGAAAGCGCCGAAACCCTTGGCGGTATGGGCTTTGATGGACTGTGTATCGGCGGGTCGCTGGGGGCCAACAAGGAGCAGATGTACGACGTGGTTGACATGACCGTGCCGCACCTGCCCGACGGGCTGGCGCGACACCTGCTGGGCGTCGGCGACGTGGACGATCTGATCGAAGGCGTGGCCCGCGGCATTGACATGTTCGACTGCGTCAGCCCGACCCGCCTGGGCCGTCACGGCACCGCGCTGGTGCGCGACCCGGAGCGGCGCTGGAAGCTCAATCTGCAGAACGCCGCGCTCCGTGAAGACGACGGCCCCTTGCAGCCAGGCTGCGGATGCCTCACCTGCCGCACCTTCTCACGGGCCTACCTCCACCACCTCTACCGGGCACAGGAACTGCTGGGCATCCGCCTGGTCAGCCTGCACAACGTGGCCTTCCTGTTCTCGCTCATGGCCGACATGCGCGCCGCAATCATCGAGGGCCGCTTCGCGGCGCTGTACGAAGCGTGGCTGGGCAAGCCGATTGTGGATTTTAGATTTTAGATTTTGGATTTTGGATTGGGCTCATCCATGTGATGCCGTGCTGATGCGCCCAACCCAATCCGAAATCCGAAATCCCAAATCCCAAATCCCCTACCGGGTCGCCTCTTCCACCACATCGTGCTCCTCGACGTAGCGGAAGATGTCCGTCTCGCTAATGATCCCCACCGGCGCCCCATCGCGCACCACCACGACGCGGCGAATGTTCTTCTCCAGCATCAGCGCGGCGCACTCGGCAAGGGTCTTCTCTGGCGAGATGGTGATCAGCGGCCGCGTAGCAATCTGATCGACCGTCATTCCATTGACGCGCACATCGTCGCGAACGACCTTCTTGAGCACGTCGCGCATCGTCATGATGCCCCACCCCTTGCCGTCGGTCGGCTCGACCACCACCGAGGTAATGCCGCGCGAGCGCATCAGGTGGGTCGTATCGCTGAGCGGGGCGTTCCCCGCCACCGACACCACGTTGCGGGTCATCAGCGCGCCGACCGTGGCGCGGGGGAAGGTTTCGTGCTCGACCGGGCGCACCAGATCGGGGCTGACAATATCGTGGCCGATGCGGTGCTCATCGCCGATCACCCGATCCATGTTGGCAATCAGCGCGTCGGCGAACTCGGAGGTGCGCACCTCGCGCGCGCCCTCCATCAGGCGCGCGAAGTCGTAGGTCACCACCTTTTGCTGGATGGTGCGCTCGAGGGCGGCAACGATCAGATCGGCGGCTTCGATCCAGCCCATGTAGCGCAGCATCATGTCGCCTGAGAGGATCACCGAGCCCGGGTTGACCTTATCGAGATTGGCGTACTTGGGGGCGGTGCCGTGGGTGGCCTCGAAGATGGCATGCCCGGTGACGTAGTTGATGTTCCCGCCGGGGGCGATGCCGATACCGCCGACCTGGGCCGCCAGGGCGTCGGAGAGATAGTCGCCGTTGAGGTTGGGTGTGGCGATGACATCGAACTCATCGGGGCGCGTGAGCACCTGCTGGAGGGTGATGTCGGCGATGGCGTCCTTGATCAGGATGCGCCCGGCCTTAAGGGCCTCGGCCTGCTCGGCGTTGGCCGCGGCCTCGCCCTGCACCGCGCGGGTGCGCTCCCACTGCGACCAGGTGTAGACGTAGTCGCCGAAGGCCCGTTCGGCGTACTCGTAGCCCCAGTCACGGAAGGCGCCTTCGCTGAACTTCTGGATGTTGCCCTTGTGAACCAGGGTCACACTCTTGCGCTTGAACTGGATAGCGTACTGGATGGCGGCGCCGACCAGGCGCTCGGTGCCCACCCGGCTGATCGGCTTGATCCCCACGCCGACCTCCACCTTGCCCTCCGGATTGGCGCCCAGCATGCGCAGGAAGGCGTCGGTCTTTTCGGGGGTGCCGAAGCGGATCTTCTCGAAATCCCTGGGAAAGGCGGTCCGCAGGAACTCCAGCACCTTCTGCGCCTCGGGCGTTCCGGCGCGATACTCGATCCCCGCGTAGAGATCCTCGGTGTTCTCGCGGAAGATCACCATGTCCACCTTCTCGGGATGCTTCACCGGCGACGGCACGCCACGGAAGTGGCGCACCGGGCGCAGACAGACGTAGAGATCGAGGAGCTGGCGCAGCGCCACGTTGAGCGAACGGATCCCGCCGCCGACCGGCGTGGTCAGCGGCCCCTTGATACCCACCAGATACTTCTGGAACGCCTCGACCGTCTCGTCGGGGAGCCAGTTGCCGGTCTCGCGGAAGGCCTTTTCACCGGCCAGCACCTCGTGCCAGACGATCTTCCGTTTGCCGCCGTAGGCCTTCTCGACCGCAGCGTCGAAGACGCGCACGCTCGCGCGCCAGATGTCAGGACCGGTGCCGTCGCCCTCCACGAAGGGGATGATCGGACGGTCAGGAACGACCAGTTTGCCGTCCTTGATGGAGATGATCTCGCCTTCAGGGGCCGTGCGGGTAGCCATCCTCGTTTCTTCCTCCCAGGTAGAATCTTGCCGGGGCGCCCCCATATGCCGTTTGGACCGCCGGAGGGCGACCAGGCGACATGGAACGCTGCCTTGCGAACACAGGGGGTGACCAGGCAGTATTATAGCCTAGAATGGCTGGTTATGCATAATTTTTCGCTCCCGCGGGCGGGGGCGTGGGGAAACCGGGTTTCCCCACCTCCTCCCAACCCGCCCCATAAGGGGCACAGGCCCAGATCCAGGCCGCTGCGCCTCAGCGCGCAATAATGCCATATAATTCCAGTATAGTGAAAAGTGTTTGCACAGGGCGCGCACGATATTTTGCGCCATAGACAGGGGAGGCGGAGCGGGAATTGCCCATCGAACGCTTGATCCTTGCTTCACGATGATCGCACAGCAAAATTAAACCGATTGCAATATGATTGCCCATCCATCGTGCACATTGACACAAGTTTAAAGATGCGTATAATTCCTTGTAGCGTCTGATCTGATCGCTCGCTTTGCCCGCCACTCCCATCAGGTCATCGCTTCCACCCGGGTACGCACACTCGCGCGCCGACGCGCCGTGTCACCGCCGCAGCGTCACGGCGCCCGCCTGATGGAGGGAGCCATGCTCGGTTCGTTCCTTCCCATTCTGATCCTCTTCCTGATCGCTGTCTTTATCGCTGTGTTCGTCATCACCCTCTCGTCGCTCCTGGGGCCCAGGCGCGGCAGCCCGCGCAAGCTGGCGCCCTACGAGTCGGGCATGGAGCCGATCGGCCCTGCCATCCGGCGCATCCCGGTGAAGTTCTACGTCGTGGCGATGCTGTTTATCGTCTTCGATATTGAAGTGGTCTTCTTCTACCCCTACGCCCTGGTCTTCCGGCAACTTGGCGTGCCGGGCCTGATCGCCATCGGCGTCTTCTTCCTGGTGCTCGTGGTTGGCTTTGTATATGAATGGAAGAAAGGGGCCCTGACGTGGGAATAGAAGAAAAGGCTGGCGATCTGGGGGTGATCACCACCTCCCTGGAATATGTCGTCAACTGGGGTCGCACCAACGCGATGTGGCCGCTGCTCTTCGGCCTGGCCTGCTGCGCCATCGAGATGATGGGCGCCCAGAGCGCCAACTACGACCTGTCGCGCTTCGGCATGGAGATCAACCGCGCCTCGCCCCGCCAGGCCGACCTGATGATCGTCGCCGGGCGGGTCAGCCGGAAGATGGCCCCGGTGGTGCGCCGCCTCTATGACCAGATGAGCGACCCCAAGTGGGTGATCGCTATGGGCGATTGCGCCGCCTGCGGGGGCATCTTTAACAATTATGCCATTGTGCAGGGGGTAGACGAGGTCGTCCCGGTGGACGTCTATGTCGCCGGCTGCCCGCCCCGCCCCGAGGCGTTGATCCACGGCATCATGCTCCTGCACGAGAAGGTCAAGCGTGAAAAGATCAGCGGCAAGAAGGAGGATCCCATCTGCCTCTCCCAGCCGCTGCTCCAGGTTGATGTGGCGAAGAAGTAGCGCCGATCCGGCAACGCCCTGAAGGGACAGGCCCCGTCTATGGATAACCGGACCCTGCTCGATCGTATTGTCACGCGCTTCCCCGATGCCGTGCTTGAGCCGGTGGAGTTCCGCGGCGATCTGAGCCTTACCCTGCGCCCCGCACGCTACCTCGAGGTGGTCCGCTTCCTCCGTGATGATCCGGACCTGCGGTACACCTTCCTCGAGAATCTCTGCGGCGTGGATTATCTGGGACGCGCGCCGCGCTTTGAGGTGGTGGTCCACCTGGTAAGCATGCTGCACCTCCACCGCGTTTGCCTGAAAGTTGGCGCGCCCGAGGAGCATCCCCACGTTCCCTCCCTTACCTCGCTCTTCGCCACGGCCAACTACCAGGAGCGTGAGGCCTACGACCTCCTCGGCATCGTGTTTGACGGGCATCCCGCCCTTACCCGCATCCTGATGCCCGATGACTGGCTCGGCCATCCGCAGCGCAAGGACCATCCCCTGGTTGAGGAGGAGATCGCCTTTACCTTCAATCAGGAGCAGATCTACGCCCATAAGCCCTTCGCGAAGGAATAATGCGTCGCGCCTCCGCCCAGGGGCGCGCGCCGAGATACGCCCATGACCAGTACCCTCCACGTGCCCACCCCCCAGGAGATCACCGAACCGGCCATCGCCGGCAAGACCGAGACGATGGTGCTCAATATGGGGCCGCACCATCCCAGCACCCACGGCGTGCTCCGGCTGGTGCTGGAACTCGATGGCGAGGTGGTGGTCAATGTCGCTCCCGATGTCGGCTACCTCCATACCGGCATCGAGAAGACCATGGAGAGTAAGACCTACCAGAAGGCGGTGGTGCTCACCGACCGTATGGATTACCTGGCGCCGCTCTCCAATAATCTCTGCTACGCCCTCGCCGTCGAGAAACTGCTGGGGGTCGAGATCCCCGAGCGTGTGCAGGTGATCCGGGTGCTGCTGGTCGAACTGCAGCGCATCGCTTCGCACCTGGTCTGGCTCGGCACCCACGCCCTCGACCTGGCGGCGATGAGCGTGTTTCTCTACGCCTTCCGCGAGCGCGAGCAGATCCTCGATATTTTTGAACTGGTCTCCGGCGCGCGTATGATGACCAGCTACATCCGCGTCGGCGGCCTGGCCTACGATGTGCCGGCGGATTTCTTGCCCACGGTTGACGCCTTGCTGCGGATCATGCCCGAGCGCATTGACGAGTACGAGTCCCTGCTCACCGGCAATCCCCTCTGGCTCGAACGCACCGTCGGCGTCGGGGTGATTGACGCCGAGGCGGCCATCGCCTTTGGCCTCACCGGGGCCAACCTGCGTGCCACCGGCGTGCCCTACGATGTGCGCAAGGCCATGCCCTACAGCGGCTACGAGACCTACGATTTCGAGATCCCCGTAGGCAAGAACGGCGACAATTACGACCGCTATCGGGTGCGTATGGCCGAGATGCGCCAGAGCGTTAAGATCGCCCGCCAGGCCTGGGAACGCCTCCGCGCCCTTGGCCCCGGCCCGCATATGACCCTCGATCGCAAGGTGGCCCCGCCTCCCAAGAGTGAGATCACCCACAGTATGGAGTCGCTCATCCACCACTTCAAGCTGTGGACCGAAGGCTTCAAGCCGCCGCGCGGCGATGCCTACGTCAGCATCGAGAGTCCCCGCGGTATCCTGGGTTGCTACGTGGTCAGCGACGGTAGCCCCAGACCCTGGCGCGTCCACTTCCGCGCCCCTTCGTTCATCAACCTCCAGGCGCTCGCGCATATGGCCAGGGGGCGCCTGGTGGCCGACCTGGTCGCGTTGATCGCCAGTCTTGACCCGGTGTTGGGCGAAGTGGATCGCTAAGAGTATGGAGAAGCTCGGCGGGGCGCAGCCCCGCCGAACCCTCACGGAGACGCAGGGCCGCGTCCTCGCAGAAATCCCTTCAAGGCCTTCGCGCCACAGGTGAACGCATATGCTGCTCGAGACGCACAGGGACGAAATCGAAACCATTCTCTCCCGCTATGACTCGCGGCGCAGCGCGGTGCTGCCGCTGCTCTACCTCGCGCAGGACACCTACGGCCACCTGACCGAGGCGGCCATTCGGGAGGTTGCCGCTATCCTTGACCTGCCGCCCACCGATGTCTTCGAGGTGGTCGGCTTCTACACGCTGTTCTACAACCGCCCCGTGGGAACCTGGGTGCTCCAGGTGTGCGATGATGTGCCCTGCTGTTACCTCGGCGCCGAAGAACTGATCGCCGCCCTGAAGCAGAGCCTGGGGATCGCCGAGGAGCAGACCACCGCCGACGGGATGTTCACCCTCCAGCGGGTCAAGTGCCTGGCCGCCTGCGACCGCGCGCCGGTGTTGCAGGCCAATCTTGATTATGTCTATGATGTGACGCCCGAGCGGGTCAACGCGCTCCTGGCCAACCTGCGCGCCCGCGCCGCCGAGGCCCGGCAGCGCGGCGTCAGCGGGCGCTTCGCCGAGGATTTCGAGTGGGGTCCCGACGGCGCCCTTGTGCAGATCGACCGCGCGGCGCCCTACCGTCCGCGCCAGTTTCCCGCGGCGCCATCGCCCGCCCCGCCGGAACCCGAGCCTGTGCCTGAAACCGATGCCGGCCACGACCGGCCCGCTGACCGCAAGGCTTCCCCGCTGTGAGATGCAAAACAGGAGACCGCTTTTTCATCCTGCCGCAGCGCGCGGCGCTGGAAATGTGAGCAGCGCAATGGGCCTGAGTGAGCATATTGTCATGCGGGAACTGGATGTTCCCGCGATTAACGACTTCGAGGTCTACCGCCGCCATGGGGGCTGGGAAGCCTATCGCATGGCCCTGAAGGAGAAGAACCCAGCCGATATCGTGACGATGGTCAAGGAGTCGGGACTGCGGGGCCGCGGGGGCGCCGGGTTCCCCACCGGCATCAAGTGGGGGTTTCTGCCCAAAGGGGTCTATCCGCGCTATTTGCTGTGTAATTGTGATGAATCGGAGCCGGGCACGTTCAATAATCATCAAATTATTGACCGTAATCCCCATCAATTGATTGAAGGCGTGGCCCTTTCGGCCTATGCGATTGAGTGCCACACGGCCTACATTTATATGCGCGGCGAGTTCGCCGCGGCGGCAATTACCCTCGAACAAGCCATCGCCGCAGCCTACCGCGCCGGATTCCTTGGCCGGAACATCCTCGGCACGGGCTTCGATCTCGACATCTACGTGCATCGCGGCGCCGGGGCCTACATCTGCGGCGAAGAGACGGCGCTGATGGAGTCGCTGGAAGGCAAGATCGGCCAGCCGCGCCTTAAGCCGCCCTTCCCCGCCGTGGCCGGGCTGTACGGCAAGCCGACGATCATTAACAATGTCGAGACGCTCGCCAATGTGCCCCGCATCGTCGAGAAGGGCGTGGCCTGGTACCGCAGCCACGGCACCGAGAAGAGTCCCGGCACCAAGTGCTTTTCGCTCTCCGGCCACGTCAACCGCCCCGGCAACTACGAACTGCCCTTCGGTGTGCCGCTGCGCGAACTGATCGAAAGCCCCGAGTACGGCGGCGGCATGCGCGGCGGTCGCCCGGCGAAGATCATCATCCCCGGCGGGGCCTCGGCCCCCTGGCTGACCCACGAGCACCTCGATGTGCCCCTCGACTACGAGAGCGTCGCCGCCGCCGGTTCGATGCTCGGCTCCGGCGCGGTGATCGTCCTCGACGATACGGTGAAGGCTCCCCACGTGGCCTACAAGATGGACGAGTTCTTCAAGCACGAGTCCTGCGGGAAATGCACCCCCTGCCGCGAAGGCACCCACTGGCTCGTCAGGGTGCTGCATCGCATCGCCGAAGAGGGCCACGCCGTGCCCGAGGATATTCCCACCCTGCACAGCATCTACAACCAGATGGCCGGAAACTGTTTCTGCCTCCTCGGTGAAAGCGCCGTGATGCCGATCAAGAGCGCCCTGACCCTGTTCCCCGAGGAGTTCGAGGCCATCGTGGCCGCCAGCCGCCATCGCCACGGCAACGGGCAGAGCGATGGCCGCCACGGGCCAGTGATCCCTCTGACGGCGAAGCATTAGGAGAGTCTTCCGGGAGGGCGAAGCCCTCCCGGACCCTCCTGCCTCCAAAGACACGGTCGAGCAGATGTACTGACGCCCTGGGAAGCGAGCAAATATGGCCGATGTAACCATTACGGTTGATGGGGTGACCATCAAGGTCCCCGCTGGAACGAATGTGGTTGACGCGGCGCGTATGGCGCAGATCGCCATTCCAGTCTTTTGCTACCACCCGCGCATGAAGCCGGTAGGCATGTGCCGCATGTGTCTGGTGCAGATTGGCACGCCGAAGCTCGACCCCGCCACCCGCCAACCCCTCCTCGATGAGGCCGGCAAACCGATTATCACTATGATGCCGAAGTTGCAGACTGGCTGCACCACGCCGGTCAGCGAGGGCATGGTGATCAACACGCAGAGCCCCGAGGTCAAGTTCGCCCAGCGCGGGGTGCTGGAGTTCCTGCTCACCTCGCATCCGCTCGATTGCCCGGTGTGCGACAAGGGCGGCGAGTGCCCCCTGCAGAACCTGACCATGGAGTGGGGGCCCGCCAGCAGTCGCTTCGACTACACCGATAAGGTCCATTTCGAGAAGCCGGTCCCCCTTGGCGACCTGATCCTGCTCGACCGCGAGCGCTGCATTCTCTGCTCGCGCTGCGTGCGCTTCCAGGACGAACTGGCCGATGATCCCGTGCTCGGCTTCGACCACCGCGGGCGCAACTGGATGATCATCTCCAAGAGCGACCCGCCGTTCGACAGCAAGTTCTCCGGCAATACCACCGACATCTGCCCGGTGGGGGCGCTGACCAGCAGCGATTTCCGCTTCCGCGCCCGCGTCTGGGAACTGAACCCCATCCCCGCGATCTGCACGCTCTGTCCGGTGGGCTGCAACCTGACCCTGGATATGCGCCACGAGCGCCTGATGCGGGTGATGCCCCGCGAGAACGCGGCGGTCAACGATATCTGGCTCTGCGACAAGGGCCGCTACGGCCATCGCTTCGTTGAGCACGAGAGCCGCCTGACCGCGCCGCTGATCCGCCGGGGCGAGCAACTGGTCGAGGCGAGTTGGGACGAGGCCCTGAGCCTGGTGGCCGAGAAGCTCGCGGCGACGCGGCGCGCCCGCGGCGGCTCGGCGATCGCCGGGCTGGCCTCGCCACGCCTCAGCAACGAGGATCTCTATCTGTTCCAGAAGCTCTTCCGCGAGCAACTGGAGAGCAATAACCTTGACCACCTGATCGGCGCGCCCGGCGAGCCGGCCCACGACGACCTGGGCGCGCTGCTCGGCGTGGGGAAGGATGCCAATCTGATGGATCTCGGCGCGGGCGACGCGGTGCTGGTACTGGGCGCCGATCCCGAGGAGGAGGCCCCGCTCTACGTGCTGCGGCTGCGCAGCGCCGTGCAGCGGGGGGCGCAGTTGATCGTCGCCAACCTCCGCCCCACCAAACTGGAACGCTCGGCCACCCTCGCCGCCCGCTACCTGCCCGGCGGGGAACTGGCCTTCATCCACGGTCTGCTGCGCGAATTGCTCGCCGCGGGCGGACGGGTGACGGTCAAGAACAGCGGGTTCGACGACCTGAAGCGCGTGCTCAACGACACGACCGGCGAGCGAATCGCCGAACGGGCAGGGGTGGCCGCGGAGACGATCGCCGCCGCCGCCCGCGCCCTCGGCGAAGCCCGGAGGCTGGTGATCATCTACGGCGCCGAGGCCCGCAGCGCCGGGCCGGCGGTGGTCGAGGCCCTGGGCGCGCTGCTGGCGCTGAGCGGCAAGGCCGGGCACGCCCAGAGCGGCCTGATCGCCCTGCTGCCCGGCGGTAACAGCCGCGGCGCCCTCGATATGGGCGTGCGCTCCGACGCGCGCCCTGGCTACGCGCCCCTG
>DAOUDA010000343.1:0-18435 GCA_034431835.1 Chloroflexaceae bacterium
CCCCCCCCCCCCCCCCCCCCCCCCCCCACCCTCCTCCCAGCCCTTTCGTGTAACGGAACTTGCCGGATGCGCCACTCATGACAAGCGCTCAAAGAACGTAATCAGATTCCGATCGGGATCGAGTACGCCGAATTCGCGGGTGCCCCAGGGCTGGGTGGCAAGCGACGCATGAGGATGCAAGATACCGGTAGCTTCAAGCGATGCGTGAAGCTCGTCAACAGCCTCAACTGCAACCCGACAGCTGGCCGTCCCGGCAAGGAATGTCTCTGCGCCGGAGACAACAGGCGATGTAGCTGCCCTTGAGCGCCATGTCTGGTCGTTGACCTCCCAGAGATGGATTTCCACTGCGTCGCGCCGCAAGATGGCGAAGCCATCGGCACAGTGGACAAGGGTGAACCCGAGCTTGTCGCAGTAGAACGGGAGGCTCTCGGTGAGTGCCAGGACAGGCATGGCAGGGATTGCGCCTATCAGATGCATGATGTCGGCTCCTTGTGCTACAACTGGATCAACGACCGCTGCAGGGCGACCGTCACCGCCGCGGTGCGGTCGTCTACGCCCAGCTTCCCAAAGATATTCGCCAGGTGGGTCTTCACTGTGGCCTCGCTGATGTGCAGCGTCCGGCCAATCTCGCGATTACTGGCACCCCTGGCGACCAGCCGCAACACGGCGAGCTCCCGTGGGCTCAGGGGCTCGGTCTCGGGTGTGCGTACGCGGTGCAGCAGTCGGGCCGCCGCCTCGGGCGCCAGCACGCTCTTGCCCATCGCCGTCGCCCGGATCGCCTCGAACAGCCGCTCGCGGGGTGTGTCCTTAAGCACGTAGCCCGTCGCCCCGGCCGCCACCGCCCGCACGATGTCGTGCTCGCTGTCGTAGGTCGTGAGCACCAGGACGCGGGAAGGGATGCCCCGCTCCCTCAGCTGCACGATCACGCCCACCCCGTCGAGCGCCGGCATACGCAGGTCGAGCAGGATCACATCGGGCCGTAGCTCGGCCGCCAGTGAGAGGGCGAGGGCGCCGTCGGACGCCTCGCCGACCACGGCGAAGTCCGGCTGCCCGGCGAGCATACCCAGCAGCCCGGCGCGCACCACCGGATGGTCGTCAGCGATCAGCAGGCGCAGCGGCGATTGCATCTTCTCTCTCCCGGCACTCCTGCGCTGGCTCGCTGCCCGCCGTGAATGCAGGCGGGCGAACTGCGCCATACGGCACACCGATGGACAGCGTCGTACCCTCCCCGGGTGCGCTCTCGACCACCACGATTGCCCCAAGGGCGGCGGCGCGTGCGCGCAGCCCGGCGAGCCCAAACCCGCCGCTCGTCGGGTCTACCGCGACCGGGGCGGCAAGAGCGAAGCCCCGGCCGTCGTCCTGGACGTCGAGAACACAACGGTCGGCGAAGTAGGTCAGGGTCAGTGTCACGCTATGGGCGCCGGCGTGCCTGCGCACATTGGCAAGGCCCTCCTGAGCGGCCCGCAACAGTAGCAGGTCAACGTCGGCGCCGAGCGGCTCCGGATCGCCGCTGACCTCGATCGAGGCGGCCACTCCGCTCTCCGCGGCCCAGCGTGCGGCGACCTGCCGCAGCGCATCGAGGAGGGCGACGCCGTCCAGGGCGCGGGGCCGCAGCGCCCACACCAGCCGCCGGGCCTCGCCCAGGCTTTCGCGGGCAGCCTCGCGGGCGTTGTCGAGGTGGCGGCGGGCCTGGGATGTAAGGGCCGGCTGCGCCTGCTCCAGCGCCTCCAGTTGCATCACGATACTCGCGAAGCCCTGCGCCATCGCGTCGTGGATCTCGCCCGCCAGGCGCTCACGCTCGGCCAGCACGCCCGCTTGCCGCTCGGCCGCCGCCAGCTCGGCCCGGGTCTGCTCCAGCTCGGCGATGACCTGGAGCCGCTCGCGGCTCTGGCGGCTGATGCTGTCGAGCATCAGCGCCACGAGCGTGGCGGTCACGAAGACCAGGGCCAGGATGATCGCCCCCGTGAGCGAGGGCGGGCCGAGGTGTCGCAGCTGGTGGGCGATCAGCAGCGCCGTGAAGAGGCCGCCTACCGGCAGCAGCCAGCGCCAGGGCAGTCGGTGGAAGAGCTGAGCGTACAGCCCGAAGGCCACGAACAGGAACGCCGGGTGGAGCAGCAGCAGCGCGCCGAAGAGCGGCAGCATGCCCACGCAGTAGATCAGCATCACCCGCGGGCGGGCCTCGTCCGGCTCGTGGCGCACCAGGGTGACGATATGCCAGAGCGTGAGGGCGACCGCGAGGGCGAGCATGAGCGTGGCCTGGGCGGGCGACAGATCGCGGAGGGCGACCCCGCTGGCCAGCACCAGCGTGCTCAGACAGACGACGTGCCAGACGGCGAACCAGCGCCGCTCCAGCCGCCCGTCGCGATCCGGTTCAGGGCGGCTCGCCACTCGCGTTGCATGCATCGCCTCACCCCGCTAGAATGCTACGCCCGCTCGTGCGGAGCCAGGGCCCCGGCGAGCATGACGGCGCCGGCGATGATCGGAAAGACCGGCCAGACCACCGCCCAGTCCAGATTGAACAGGAAGATCAGCGCGACGGCAAGGGGAAAGCCCCCCGACGCCAGGGTCGTCACCGCCGCCCGGTCCCAGAAGCCGACGGCCTCGGCTCGCCGCCAGGCGCTCCAGGCCGAAGCGCCGACCGGGATCAGGATGGTCAGCGCCCACCAGTTGCCCGGCAGGGGCAGCCAGCCGAGGGTGTGGAGGAGCAGCCCCACGCCGGCCGCTATCACGATCACGCCGGGCACAATCGCCGGTAGAGAGTGGTTGGCCGGCGCGGGCATCCAGTAGTCCTGCTCAGAGGTTGGAAGCTTCATGCTATCTCCGTTTCCGTTCACGGTCGGGCTGAAGGTTCACGCTCACTCCCAGCGGAAGGTACGAGCCGCGAGAGCGATCCCCACGGCCGCGGTGAGAGCGAGGACGGCCAGGGCGAGCACGTTCCAGCCCGCCCCGAACCACAGGTCGCTCAGCAAGGTCGTCACGTAGGTGAGGGGCAGGAAGTCGCCGATGCGCTGGATGTGCTCGGGCATCACGGCGCGAGGCATGGCCGCGCCCGAGAGGAAGAGCATCGGGAAGAAGATCGCCATGCCGATCGTCTGGGCGGCGCGGGCGCCGGGGGCAACGGCGGCGAGGGCGCAGCCGGCGGCGAAGAAGCTGATGCTGCTGAGCAGCACCGCGCCGACGAGGGGCAGGGGCGCGGCCGGCATCCGCAGCCGGAAGAGCAGCGCGCCGACTGCTACGAGCAGCAGCATGCCGAGCAGCGTGATGCTCAGCTGCACCACCAGGTGGGCGGCGAGGATCGTCATCGGCGGCAGGGGTGTGGCGCGGAAGCGGCGCAGCACACCCCGCTCGCGGTAGCTCGCCAGGGTCACCGGTAGGCTGATCAGCGCGGCGGTACCGATCACCATCGCGATGTAGCCGGGCACCGAGAGGTCCATCGCCCCCAGCCCGCCCAGGCGCTCGATCGGCTCGTTGCCGAAGATGCCGCCGAAGACCAGCAGCAGCAGCAGCGGGAAGGCCAGGGTGAAGAAGGCCGCGAGCGGCTCGCGCAGCATGAGCCGCAGCTCCAGGCGGCTCATGTGGATCCAGGCGTTCATCGTTCGTCTCCTCAACGCTCAGTTGCTCATTGGGCGGCCGGTCAGGGTCAGGAAGACGTCCTCAAGCGTGGGCCGGGTGGCCCGCAGGTCGTCGGGGGTGAGGCCGCGCTCGGCGAGGGCGGCGGTGACGCGGCCCAGCAGCCCCTCGTCGCCGTCGACGGTGACCTGGTCGTCGCGCCGCTGGGCGCGCCGCACGCCAGGCATCCCCTCCAGCCAGCCAGGCTCGAAGCCGTGTTGGACGCGGAACTGAACCCGCTGAGGCGGGAGATGCGCACTGACGAGAGTGGCGGGCCGGTCGAGGGCGATCACGGTCCCGCGGTCGATGACGGCCACCCGGTCGCAGAGGGCCTCGGCCTCGTCCATGAAGTGCGTCACCAGCACCACGGTTGCGCCGGAGTCGCGGACCTGACGCACCAGCTCCCAGGTGGCGCGGCGGGCCTGGGGGTCGAGGGCCGTCGTCAGCTCGTCAAAGACGACGACCTCGGGGGTATTGATGAGGGCCAGGGCGATGAAGAGCCGCTGGCGCTGGCCGCCGGAGAGACGGTCGACCGGCTGGCGGGCTTGCTCGGCGAGGCCCCAGGTAGCAAGGAGCCGGCGCGGGTCGGCGGGACGGGCGTAGAACGAGGCGAACAGGTCGAGGGCCTCGCCGACACGGATCCGCTCGGGCAGGGCGGCCTCCTGGAGTTGCACGCCGAGGCGCTGGCGCAGGGCACGGGCATCGCGCCGCGGGTCGAGGCCGAGCACGCGAACAGTGCCGGAGTCGGGGTAGCGCAGGCCGCTGAGACACTCGACGGTCGTGGTCTTGCCGGCTCCGTTCGGGCCGACGATGCCGAAGATCTCACCGCGGGCGATGGTAAGGGAGACGTCTGCGACGGCGACCCGCTGGCCGTAGCGCTTCTGGAGCCTGTCGATCGTGATCACGGAGTCCATCAGTGCCTCCTGGGGATGGTCGGCTCATCACCAGGGAGTATGCCAGCTGTGTGGCAGTTGCAAGATCGCCCGTCCGGTGATCTCCTGCTCCACCTACCGCCGGAGACAGAACTCAACTGAGCCGACGATGGTCTGAGGGGAGTTCTTCCCAGGATATTCGTGATGAGTGTACCGCCCCTCCCGTTGCGAGCACCCGCAGAAAGGCGGGTTGACGCGGCAGCTCACAGCTGTATACTGTTGCTACATCGGACCGCTACGAGAGGGGAGTATCAGGGTCAACGCATCTAATTCCACATTCCTATCACGTTTAAGCGCAGTATGCGTCACGTCCAACGAAGGCAGGCGGCGCCAGGCCGCCATTATTGTGACTCGGCTTCGCTGACCGTGAACATGCTTTAGCGTGGAAGGGGATATATGACGCTCCACGATGTGCTTTCCATCGTGCCCTTTGAGCCAGAACACCAGGAGCCTGTCAGAGCGTTGATCCTCGCCGGTCTGGCTGAGCGCTGGGGCATTCTCGATCCCACTCGCAATCGCGATCTGGAAGATATCGCCTCCACCTACCGTCATGCAGACGTGCTTGTGGCACTGTTGGGGGGCAGGGTGGTTGGCGTCGGGGCTTGTGTGCCGCGCTCCACGGAGGTTGGAGCGATTGTTCGCATGTCGGTTGCCAGCGATCTGCGCCGGCACGGCATCGGAAGCGCGCTCCTTCAGGCGCTCTCTGCACGCGCTCAAGCAGCAGGGTTGACACGGATCGTGTTGGAGACAACGGCGACCTGGGATGATGCGATCAGGTTTTACCAGCGCTACGGGTTTCAGATGACCCATGTGCACGATGGGGACGTGTATTTCGCCCTCGACTTACCACCGACACCATGATGCGGCGTAGCGACTACTCGTCGTGAGCGCCAGCACGATCAGCTTTCGCTTCAATGTAGGCACAGGGTATGGTGAGTGGCAGCTCGCCGCGGCTCACGGCAAGGTCATTCAACGCCGCCTCGAGCTGCTCGAAGGTCGAGCGTTGCTGATGTGACTCGACAACCTCAAGCCAGGCTGGCAAGAAGGCGAGCTTGATAAAGCTGTGCTGGAGCAGGGCTGTGCCATTGGCGAAGCGGAGCTGAAGCTCATCCTGAACGACGCGCCCCACCGTGAAGCCGGCGCGCCGAAGCTCCGCCGTCAGCCCTGAAACGGTAGCACGCTGGGCGATGTGCGCCTCTAGCCGCTGGAACGCTGCGGTATCGTGATCGCGGCGGAGCAGATCGATGTAGATCGCGTAGAACTCGTGCATATGGCCCGCCAGATTGGTGGTAAGGGCGAGCGTCGCTTCCGGGCGGGCGACGCGACGGCACTCCCGCAGCACGACGCCGATGTCGACCACGTTGTTGACGCCCAGATTAGAGACGATCAAGTCCACCGAGGCGTCGGGCAGCGGCAGCGCAGCGGCATCGGCCGGCACAACGCTCACGTTCCGCACCCCCCAGATCTGCGCCTTGCGCCGCGCCCGGTTCAGGGCGGCCTGCCAGGGGTCGATCCCCACAACCTGAGCTGTCGGCCCGAGGCGCTGGGCGAGCTCCAGCAGGGGGAAGCCGGTACCACACCCGATGTCGAGGGCGACGATCCCCGCGCGGAGCGGCACATGCTGGAGCAGCAGCACGCCGAACAGCGCGGACCAGAGCGGCAGCTCGTCGTAGGTGTCAACGACCGCTGCGGCGTTCAGATCAAGTGGTGTATTCAGGAATTGAAGCGCCATACATGTGACCTTGCTGATAGCTTCTTCGAAGCGGCGGGCGCCGATCCAATCAGCCATAGCATCGCATACGCGAACCTTGAGAGCATCGAACGTTGGCAGGGGAAATCACAGCCGTTGGCGCAACACGACTCTGTTGTGTAACAACCAGCGCTCAGCGCAGAACGGGCAACGCCATTCCTGCCAGGGCGTCGCCGGAAAGCTCGCTCTTTTCAGGGGGCAACCTTGTATTGTCGAGGGCAGGCTGATCGCGTACGATTGTTGTGTTGAGGTCAGCGGCTCCGAGTCTGAACCGCCCGAGGGCGGAAGATAGTTGTTCTGCGCAGGTGGATCGTATGCCGTGCTTCTGCTGAAGAAGGACTCGGCGATGATTCGGTGAGCTGATCGGCCAGGTTCACACGGAGTACGTTCCAGCCCATAACCTGGCGCTTGACCCCGCTCGCTCCAGCTTCGAGGCCTACCATGAGGCAAGCATGGAATATTGCGCTCCAATTCTCCGCGGGGACGGCCGGGTGACGTAGGGCTAGATGGATTGCCAATCCTCCGCCGTGGGACTCCTGGTCCGCGTGACCAGTTGGAGTTGATTCACAATTTCGTAGGTGGGAAGCGCAGCTATGCCGCACGCACAGGCGGAAGTTCGTGAGCGCACCCTGATCCTGGGTCCTCCGGGCAACGCCGAGGCTCATATTCCGTTGGACACGCCGGACTGGTTTGCCTGGCTCGCCGACGAGCATGTACGTGGCTTTCGCTATTGCCACCCGTTCGGCATGCTCACGGTACGCAAGGAGCGTCGCGCCAGAGGCGCCTGGTACTGGAGCGCGTACCGCCGGGTTGACGGCCACCTGCGGAAGCAGTATCTCGGCCGCTCGTCCGAGTTGACCGCCGCGCGCCTGGAGAATGCCGCGCTCGCCCTCCAGCGCGCGAACAACGGCTACCAGCCCCACGGTCACGCGTCTGGGAACGGTCAGGTTCGCACGCTGATTCCGACCAAGCTCATGGTTCCGCTTCCCGGTGTCGCCCTCGTGATGCGCCCGCGCCTGCTCAGCCGTCTCGCCGGCCAGCGTGGCGGGCGAGTCACCACAGTCGTCGCCCCGGCCGGGAGCGGTAAGACAACGCTCCTCGCCTCATGGATCCTGAAGGTAGAACAACCAGGCCAGGACGACCCGGCTCTCCGCTCTCCGCTCTCCGCTCGACGTTTTGGATGGCTCTCGCTTGACCCGGCGGACAACGAGCCGCTCCGCTTCTGGCGCTATGTGCTGGCGGCCCTCGAGCCGGCGCTGCCAGCCCTCGCGAACGGACAGATGGCCCTGTCGCACGCAGCGCCGGACGCTGTCGGGAATCTTGCGGTCAACGCGATCCTTCAGGCGACATCAGCCCAGGCGGAGGGCCAGTTCACCCTGGTCCTCGACGATTACCATGTGATCACATCTGAGCAGATCCACGGGGGCATGGCCCGGCTGCTTGGGTTGCTCCCCCTCCAGCTCCATCTGGTGATCGCCAGCCGGATGGAGCCGCCGCTGCCCCTCCCGCGGCTGCGCGTTCGCGGCCTGCTCCTGGATCTGCGCGCCGCCGATCTTGCCTTCACCGTTGATGAGGCAACGACGCTGCTGCAGGAGATAGCGCCGGCATCGTCTGCTCTGGATGTGGCGGAGCTAACTGAGCGCACCGAAGGCTGGGCCACGGGCCTGCGACTTGCCTCGCTCTCTCTGCAAGGTGATTGTGGGTGGAGCAAACAGGCGCCCGAGCGACTCTTTACCTACCTGATGAACGAGGTCTTTCACCAGCAGCCTGCGCCCATTCAACGCTTCTTGCTCGTCACGGCCCTGACCGAGCGACTCTGCGCGCCGCTCTGCGCGAGGCTCCTCCAGGACGCCGCAGAGGTCGCTGACATGGGCAGCGCGCAGGCGGCGGCCCACGAATTTCTTACTAGGCTTGAGCGGCAGGGGCTCTTTCTGTGCGCTCTGGATCCCGAGCGGCGCTGGTTTCGCTACCATTACCTGTTTCGTGAGTTCCTGCGTTATACTGTTGAGACAACCGAGCCGGAGCTTGTGCCGCGCCTCCACCGCAGCGCCGGCCGGTGGTTCGCCGAGCACGATTTGATCGGCGAGGCGCTGCCGCTGCTGCTCGCCGCGGGCGACGTCGAGACTGCCGCCGACCTCGTGGAGTCACGGGTGGAGCTCGCCCTGTGGGAGTGGTACGACCAGGGGGCCGTACGGGACTGGCTTCACCTGCTGCCGTCCGATGTGATCCGGGCACGCTGGCGGCTGGCCTATGCCGATCTCTTGACCTGTCTCTCCGGCAGTCCGAGCGCCATAGCGGTCGAGGCCGGCCCGCGCATCGAGGCCCTGCTGGCACGAGTACCGGCAGGCGCCATCCGCGACGCCTGGCTCAATGCCGACGCGCCGCCGCCCGAGGCGGTGCAGACGGAGAGCCGCCGCATTCTGGCGCACCTCGCGTTCGCCCGGCTGATCGCCGACCGGGTAGCCGGCGGCGAACACGGCGCGTCTCTGGTACGCCTGGCCAGGCGCTGGCTCCAGCCGGACGACGGCCCGATCTATGCGGCCCTGCTTGTGGCCTTTAGCACGGACGCGCTGGCTCATCACGACCTTGACGCGGCCGAGCGCTACGCCCGGGCCATTGCCGCCGCCCCCGGCGGACGCTATCTCGTCCAGCGCACCGCGCTGCTGGTCACGACAACCACGATCCACTACCTGCGCGGCGCCACGGCCGTTGCCCGTCACAACCTTCAGCAGTGCTTGCAGCTTATGGAGCGCCACCAGCTGCGCCATGGGACGCTGGGAGCGCGGACGTATGCCCTTCTGGGTCGGGACGCCTACGATCGCGACGAGATCGACAGCGCGATCATGCTCCTGGAAGCTGGCCAGACCGCGCGCTGGCAGTGGTGGGAAGCCGAAACGGCCATCCCGATGACCTTGCTGCTTGCCATGGCCTACAGCCTGCGTGAACTGCCGGCACGCTCCGAGGCCATATTGCAGGAGACATCACAGCTGGTGCGCGATCAACTGGCGCGGCGAACGCACCATCCGGGCCTCCTCGCCGTGCTTGATCTGTGTCGCCTGCGGGTTGCGCTAATCCGTGCCGACGCCGACACGCGGGCGATTGCGCGGGCTTGGCTGGCCGGTCGTCCGGCCACCGAGCTGCGGCAAAGCTATGCCGCAACCCTGCCTGTTCTCCAGGAGTTAGCCGACCTGGCTCTCGCGCGCGTCCTGATCCACGCCGGTCGCGCTGCCGAGGGGCGCAAGCTACTGGCCCCGTTGGCCGAGGAAGCGCAGGCTCAGGGTCGGCTCCGTGCGTTGTGGGAGACCCGGGTGCTGCTGGCGCTGGCCATGCTCGCCGATGGCGACGAGGCAACGGCTGTGGCAACGCTCGCCGCCGTGCTGCCCGCCATCGTCCAGGCACAGCTCCCGCGGCTCTTGCTCGACGAGGGCGCCCCGGCGGCTCGGCTCCTGGCGCAGACCATTGATGGCGAGTCGCTCCCCCAGGCTACCCGCGACAGAGCCATGGCCTGGCTCGCCGCCTTTCCAGGGGCACAGCGCCTCGATCCACCTCCCCCTATGGCGTCACCCGCTCCTGCTGGCGACGCGCAGCCCGAGCTGCTCAGCGAGCGCGAGCGGCAGATCCTCCAGCTGCTGGCCGATGGCGCCGACACCCGTGTGATCGCCGCGACTCTCCTCGTCGCCGAAAGCACGGTGAAGTGGCACATCCGCAATCTCTGCGCTAAGCTCCAGGTGCGAACACGGCTCCAGGCGCTGGCACGTGCCCGCCACCAGGGGCTTATCCAGTAGCAATCATCCGATCAGTGGAGGCCCCGATCCGTCTCAGCGTTGAGGCGTGATTCCCGGCGTTGGTGTAGAACTACAGACACGGGCCACCGACGCAACGCTGGAACGCAGCAGCCCTGTCGTTCGTCTTTGTAGCGTGACCTGCGGCCCATTTCAGCAAAGCCCGGCGCCAGGCGGGTGTTCACCGCATGTCAGTCGGATCTGGGAGACGGCCCACAGCGATGCAATCGTTATTCTGATAATGGCCCGGCGTCAGTCAGGCCATTGAGAGGAGCCCGGCGTGCCTACCTCAACCCCCGTTACCACCCCCGACACCTCGCAACCAACCAGAATCCTGGCCAGCAAGCTAACCCCGCCTCACTTTGGGAACGCGCTCATCGCGCGCCCCCGGTTGATGGATCAGCTTGCTTTTCCGCCAGGCGGCGGCCTGACCTTGATCGTTGCGCCCGCTGGGAGCGGTAAGACCTCGCTCGTGAGCCAGTGGCTCCAAAATGTAGAATGTAAAGCGCAGAGCGTAGAACAGCCGAACAGCGAGTGCGCCGCTCCCGTTCCACGTTCTCCGGTTTGCGCGCTACGTTCCGCGTGGCTTTCGCTCGATGAGGACGACAATGACCCTCGGCGCTTCTGGCGCCACCTGTTTGCCGCACTGGAACCGGCTCTGCCGAAGCTCGCCGAGAGCTGGGCGCTGCTGCAGCGGCTCGAAGCCGCTGATCTGGGCGCGGCAGCGATCATCGCGCTGATCGAGCAACTTGCAGACGCCAACCGGCCGATCTGTCTGATCCTGGACGACTACCATAGCATCCGTGACGGGAACGACGCGATCCATGGGGCCATGGCCCGCCTGATTACCCAACAGCCGGCCCGGTTGCACCTGATCATTGCCAGCCGACGCGAGCCACCGCTCCCGCTGACGGCATGCCACCGGCGACTCGCGGTGGCCGACCTGGCCTTCCGCGTCGACGAGGCCGACGCGCTGCTGGCCCAGGCGCTCGGCGTAGCGGCCCCGCCGGCGACGCTGAGCGTGATCATGACCAGGACCGAGGGCTGGGCCGCAGGCGTCCGGCTGGCGGCGCTGGCGCTCGCTGAGGGCCAGGCGCTGACCGGGGACGTTACGGCCTTCGGCGGGAGCCACCAGTACGTCTTCGACTATCTGATGGAGGAGGTCTTCAGCACCCTGCCGCCGCCGGTGCAGGCTCTCCTCCTGGCAACCTCGTTGCCCGATCGGGTCTGCGCCTCACTCTGTGCCGCGCTGCTGGCTGCCGATGCCACGCTGCCCGGAGGACAACCGGCGCTGGATGCCGAAGCGGCGCAGCGCACCCTCGAGCGTCTGGCGCGGCAAGGTCTGTTTCTTCTGCCGCTGGACGCCGCGCAGGGCTGGTTTCGCTACCATCAACTGTTCCGCGAGTTCTTGCGCCACCGGCTCGCACAGACCGGGCCGGAGCGGTTGCGCACCCTCTGGCGCGCGGCGGGGCGCTGGTTCGCCCAGCAGGATCTGATTGACGAAGCGGTGGCAGCGCTGGTCGCTGGATCCGACCCTGCCGGGGCTGCCGACCTGGTCGAGCGCAGGGTCGGCCACTGGCTCTGGGAGCGCTACGAAGCGCCCGCCGTGCGCGGCTGGCTCGACCGGCTGCCGTCGGACGCGATCCACACCCGCTGGCGCCTGATCGTCGCCGATCTGCTCACCTCGCTTCAGGGCGGTCCGGCGGCAATCGCAGCCTATGCAGCGCCACGCATCGAGGCGCTGCTGCAGTTTGTTCCACCAGACCCCTGGCGCGCGGCCTGGCTGGATGGCGCGCCGCCGCCGCGTGCGCAGACAGCGGCTGACCGCGAGCATCGGGCGCTCCTCGCCCAGCTCACCTTCGTCCTGCTGAACAACGACCGCCTGGTGAACGGAGGCAAGGAATTCGCCCGGCTGGCCCGGCTGGCCGAGCAGTGGATCACCCCTGATGATGGTGCACTCTACCTGACGCTAGTGGGTAGTTGTGCGATTGTGGCCTGCTTTCAGGGCGAGGTGGCCGCTGCCGCCCGGTCGTACCGGGTGATGGGCGCACAGGCCAACGCGGCCGGCAGCCCCCCGATTCTTCTCGCCGCACGCATTGGCGAGGGGACGACGGCCTTCTGGGCAGGGCAGGTCGAGGTGGCGCGGCAGCACTGGATGCAGGCGCTGAGCTATGGGCGCCGCCACCAACTCCAGCGCAGCACGATGGTCGCGATGGCCCTGGCGCGCCTGGGACGCCTGGAGTATGAACGTGATCAGCGCGAGGCTGCCCGGCGTGCCCTCCAGACGAGCCTGGAAATTCCCTGGCAGTGGTGGGAGCCCGAGAGCCATGTCCCGGCTGCCTTTGCCCTGGCCCTGACGCAGGCGGCAGACGGCGCGTATGATGCGGCCCTCCAGGCCCTGGATCGGGTCGAGCGGCTAGCGGAGCTGGGGCAGGATCAGGCCCTGCTGGCCGTGCTGAGCGCGCTGCGGGCGCAACTCTGGCTGCGCTGCGGCGAGTCGGAGCGCGCGTGTGGCTGGCTCGCCGGAGACACGCCACAGGCGATCCGCGCCCGCTACGCGGGCCTTTTCCTGGCCCTGCGCGAGCCGGCCGACCTCGCCCTCGCCCGTGTGCTGCTCGCCGCCAGACGAGCGACTGAGGCCCGCGATCTGCTTGATGAGGTGCTGGGCCACGCCGGAGCCCAGGGGCGTGAGCGGAGCCGGTGGGAGGCGGGAATGCTGCTGGCCCTGGCCCATGCCGCCCTGGGGGCATTCGGTGAGGCGCTCGACCTCCTCGACAGCCTGCTGCCCGAACTGCTGCGCGCCGGGCTGGTGCGCCTGGTGCTCGACGAGGGTGAGCCGGCGCGGGCGCTCCTCGTCCGCCGTGCTGCCCAGGGTCGCCCCGGTGACTATGGGCGGGCTGCCGCCGAGCAGTTCCTACGGCGGTTCGATCCTCCTGGGCGCGGGCAAGAGGCCTTACCGGACGATCCCTTGCCGCCGCTGGTCGAGCCGCTGAGCAACCGCGAGCTTGATGTGCTGCGGCTGCTGGACGTGGGCGCCGACACGCGCCAGATCGCCGAACGGCTCCAATTGGCCGAGAGTACGGTCAAATGGCACGTGCGCAATCTGTGCGAGAAGCTCCAGGTTCGTACCCGCATCCAGGTCGTCGCCCGTGCCCGGGCCATAGGCCTGCTCACCTGAGCCGAGGTGCTCAGGGGCTACTGCCTTCATCCTTTGCGGCTGTCAAATGGCTCGATCTCGGCCATTGTGGGCGAGTCGCCCGCGCTCCCAGGAGAACGCTGAATAGTTACTTTTCGTCCTTCGCGCTGCTACCAGCAGGGCTTACGAGTGTAGAGCAGGCTTGCAGGTAGCGTGGCGTCGCCGACTGAGCCGTCAGTCCTGGCAGTCTGGCGTAAGGCTACCGCAAGACTCGCCGTTCGCCACCATCACATTGGAGGGGCGCACCGTGCAATTGAAGACGCCCGTCTTTGGGAGGGTCGCGGCGGCACGTGTGCCGCGTACAGTTGCTGACGACACAGTTTGAACCAGGGAGTTCTCATGTCTCGCTTCTCCCTGTACGTGCTCTGCCTCGGCGCACTTGCTCTCAGCGCATACAGTTTCCCTGCGGCGGCAACTGCCCGACGCACCCGCGGGCCTGCGGCCCCGGCTGTCCATGTTTGGCGCCGACGGCGATCAGATGCAAGAAAGGCAGCACCATCACGATGCATAGCAAGTTATGAGCCCGCTTACCTCCTTTGGCGACACCTGCACGCCGGCATGGACGCCGTGACGGGTGTCTGGTTCCGCCTGGCCAGGTATGCGTCCGTCATCGTCCCGCGACTGGCCGACCAACTATGCGCCGATCACCTCGTCCGTGCGACTCGTCTGGCCGCTCTTCTCCTCAGCGTTGCCGCCTATATAGAGACACCATCGCGCTGGTTTCGCGGCACACTTGCTGCACCGCTCTGCAAAGCATAGTATCAACGAGCGTCAGGAGATCGCAATCGTGCCTCCCGCGTCCAAAAATTCCCTTGCCGATGTGCGCTTGCCGGCATTTCACTGGAGATGGCCGCTACTCGGCGCATTTGTCGGGGCTATCTGGACGCAGCGCTCGCAACCGATCCACCTTCCCGGGATTGTGGCGGATGCCCCGGGTGGAGTCGGGCTCATCCTTTCGATGATCGGCCTCACGCTCCTGATCGGCGTGAGTCTGCTCATTCTTGTGAGCAGCCTTTACGCGTTGCTGCGTTTGGCACCGTCGTTTATACGTGGGGAGAACGTTCCAAAGCCGCACACCGCTCAGCGCGGCGAGGTCTATCATCAGTACCGGCGAGCCTACGAGAGCCCGCCGCGGATCGTTGCCGTCCAGATCCTCGGGGTGATGCTGGTTCTGCTTGCCCTGACGGGCGGCGTGGCCGTGTACTTCTTCTGTGACCTTCTCGACCGCTACGGCTGGCTGTTTGTAAGTGTCGTCGGTCTCGGGATGAGTGTCGGCGCGCTGCTGGGGCTACTGATGCCCCGAGTCGCGCCAAACAATGCCGCGTGGGATTGGGGGGTGCGGATTGGCGCGATCATCGGCCTGTGCCTGGTCGCGCTGCTGCCCCTGCCGGTGCCGAGCAGCCCTGGTGTGCTCATTGGCGCGGTGCTGATCAGCCTGAGCGCGCTGACGAGCGTCAGCTGCGGCATCGGGCTGCTCGCGGTGGGCCTTGCGATGCTGCGCGAGCAGGTTCAAGGCCGCCCGTGAACCTCTGGCGCAGACCACGCCGTCTCTTCCCATCCCTGCGCGTCGCGCATCCTGATCAGCGAGAAGTCGAGTGTCGTCGCGATCACCGCCTGGCCGAGCGGCACAAGCGACTGGCAGATCCGCAGCTCGACCCTGCCTCCCGCCAGGGTCGCCAGCAGGTCGCCGACGGGTTCGACCGACAGTGGACGCACCATCTCCCGGCTGACGTACATGCCACTATCGTCGAGGCTCTGGAAGTCACGCGCGTCAAAACAGTAGCGGTACAGACGGCAGGCGTGCACGCGCTCAAGCCAGGCCGCCTCGATGGCGATCACCATACGGCCCGCAACGCCAGCCTACCAGCGCTCATAGTCGGCGGCGCTGGTGCGACCCTCGTCGGGCCAGAAACAGACCCGAGGACAGTCGCGGGGCAGCCACTAGAGCGGCTGGCGTCGTGCGTCGATCGCCCAGACAAGGGGTTCGCCAAGGCGGCTCGGGCGCGGCGCAAACCCCGTGATCGCCGGCTCTTCGCTGTAGTGTTGGAGTCGCAGCGAGATCAGGGCTATGGACAGGCGGGCATCAGCGGGATGAAGAGTCCTGGCGGCGGGTAGACGCTGAGCGTCTGTACGTTGACGCCGATAAAGAGATGCCCTGGAAGCATACCGAGGCATCCACGAAGTTCAATCTGGAGGAGGAAATGGGTTGATGATCGCAACCTCGTTCGGCAGTATCAGGCCGTGGCGCCTCGAAGACGCGGAGGCGCTGGCGGCATACGCCAACAACCTGAAGATCTGGCGGCAGATGCGGGACAGCTTCCCGCACCCCTTTACCCTGGAGCGGGCCCGCGCCTTTATCGACGCGTCTCGGAAGCCATCTTCCTCGCTCTTCCTCGCCCTTGCCTCGCCCCACGAAGCGATCGGCGGGATCGGGATCACGCGCGGCGACGACGTCCATCACCGGAGCGCTGAACTGGGCTACTGGCTGGCTGAGCCGTTCTGGGGCCGGGGGTATATGCGTGCGGCGATCGTCGCCCTGACCAGCTACCTCTTCGCCCAGACCGACCTGCTGCGCATCTATGCCGAGCCCTTCGCGAGCAATCTCGCCTCGATCCGCGCCCTTGAGCGCGCTGGCTACATCTGCGAGGGTCGTTTACGCTGTAGTGTGGTCAAGGAGGGCCAGGTGCTGGATCAACTCCTGTTCGCTGCGGTGCGGACGGTATTTTTCACGCCGGAGGCTCGTTGATGCGCCGACTCATTCGGACGGCGCTGATTGGCGCCGTGTGGCTGATCGCCCTGCTCCTTGTCGCACGACCCGGTGCTGGTGCGTTGCTGGCGCCGAGAAGCTGGGTCGGCCATCACCAGGTGCTCCCTGGCGGGCACATGCTGGGCGCTCAGATCGTCCTCAAACACCAGGAAGTCCAGCCATCGGGGTGAGTGTTCACACTGCGAATAGGCAAGCGCCAGTTCACTGCGATGTTGCGCGGGGGCAGGATCTGGTGGACGAGGATTTGCCAGAGGGGGTAGGCCTGGGGCACACCGGAAGGATTGGTGTAGCGAACGATCTGCTGCAACCCCCCGTCCTCCAGTAGCGAGCTGGAGGTGGTCAAGACCAGTGATCATGTCGCGTGTTCCTTGCTTGCCGCTGGCGCCGATGTAGGCGTCCGGCGACACCTGGGGGCGTTGTGTAACAGGGCGGTGTACCTGCAGGTTTACGCTGCGACAGGGTCGGCGGGGCTGGCTTGCGCCAGCGCCCGCTCGGTGATGACGACAGCATAGGGGACGTGCATCAGCGCGGTGAGCAGGCCGCCGCCGAGGAAGACCGCCACGACGCCGAGTTGCTGCGCCGTCCGGCATTCATCGGCATTCGCGCTCGCCGCTCATGAACAGCGGGCCACCCACTCTGGCTCGAAGGGCCGGTATGTTCCTGCACGGGCCTTTCCGTTCTATCGCTCCTTCGTAGATGCGACTGGGAGGCGAGATGCCAAACGAAGATGAGGATGCGACGACGCTGAACAATGTCGCGTTGCCTGAGTTTGCCGCGCTCTACGCCCTGGCAGTGCGGCTGATTGACAATACGGGAATGGATCAGGCCCAACTCCGCGCCGGATCAGTGTCGGCGCAGCTCCCGCTCGAGGTCCCCGTTCCCGACGGTAGCGCGGTACTCGGTAGCGTTGAGCACGCAAACGGTGATGTCACCGTTCTTTTCGACAGCGACCGTACGGCGGCGGAAGTGGTTGCCTTCTACCGCATGCAGCTAACAGCGGCAGGCTGGTACGAGCCCGCTACGCGACGCGCAACCGGTGGCTTCGTGTTTGGCGCAGGGGCCGCCGAGCGACACTGGCTCCAGTTTTGTAAGGGCCGGCACGGGCCTGGCCTGGAGTTGTGTGTGCAGCAGCGCATGGAGAGCTTCTTCGCTACGCTCAAGGCCGAACCGCCCCAGACGGTCTTTCCCAGACTCGCTGCACCGCCCAGGGCCGTCTTTGACCATATCGAACGCTTCTACGATCGCCAATGTCGGCATTCGACCTTCGCCTATCTCAGCCCGCTGGCCTATGAGCAATGGTACGGTGCACAGAGGGGATGATCACCTGTCCATGAAAACGGGTCAAGTCCATTTGCCCCTCTCCCGGCCTCCTCCCGCTGGAGGGAGGAACCAGGCGAAACCTTGTCTCAGGAGGGTGGAAAACTTCCCATGAACCAGAATACGCGACCGACGCTGGAAGATGCCATCTGTCTGGCGGCCACGGCGCACGCCGGCCAGGTCTACCCGAGTGTGCCGCCCCAGCCCTACATCCTGCATTCCCTCCGTCTGGTCGTCCAGGCAAGCTCCGAGGAGGAGCGGATCGTCGCCGCCCTGCACGACGTCGTCGAGGATACCCGCGTCACCCTTGACGATCTGTGCCGCGCCGGGTACAGCGACCGCATCATCGCCGCCGTGGACCGCCTTACCCGACGCGAGGGCGAGCCTTATGAGGAGTATATCGTGCGTCTCAGCGCCGACCCGCTGGCGCGCGCCGTCAAGCTCCTTGATCTCGCCGATAACCTGGCCAACAGCGCCCGTCTCCCGTCCACGCCGGAGGTGCTGGAACGCATCGCGCGCTACGAATGGGCGCGCGCAAGCCTCATGGCAGGCGAATCTGCCTGACCTGGTTGCGCAACCCGGCCTGGACGCAACCCTCCAGGTTGCGCTACGCGGCCCGGCGCCGCCCTCCCACACCATTCAAGCATCGCGCAGCGCCTTGACCAGCACCTCGCGGGTGCGCGGGCCATCGAACTCGGCCACGTAGATCGCCTGCCAGCGCCCCAGCACCAGACGCCCGCCGCTCACGAAGACGAAATGCGAGAATCCCATGGCGCTGGCCTGGAGGTGGGAAGCCGAATTGTCCTCGATATGGCGGTAGGCCGGGTCGTTACGCGGGACGAGCCGACGCAGCACCATCAGCATATCGTGCTGCACCCCGGGGTCGGCGTTCTCCTGGATAGTGATCGCGCAGGTCGTATGGGGCACGTAGAGCAGCACGGTCCCCTCGGCCACTCCCGCCGCCCGCACCAGGTTCTGCACCTCGCCGGTAATGTCCACCAGACACGCCTGTGCCGGCGTGCGCACCATCAGCCGTTGGAGCATCACGGGTCCTCCGTTGTTATCATCGGGGAAACCGGGTT
>DAOUDA010000344.1:0-16468 GCA_034431835.1 Chloroflexaceae bacterium
CCCCCCCCCCCCCCCCCCCCCCCCCCCCCCCCCACCCTCCGTGCGGGGATCATCGGGGCAACCAGGTCTCCCGATGTCCTCCACTGTGGTAAACTACTTTCTATCTGCATGTGGTCAAGAATTGTATGCCAGGCAACAGTTTTGGACATGTATTTCGCCTCACCACCTGGGGCGAGTCGCACGGGCCGGCGGTAGGCTGCACGGTTGACGGCTGTCCGGCGGGGCTGCCGCTCGGCGAGGAGGATGTGCAGCGCGAACTGGATCGCCGCCGCGTGGGGCAGAGCAAGGTCAGTTCGCAGCGCCAGGAGGCCGACCGCGTGCAGATCCTCTCCGGCGTCTTTGAGGGCCGGACCACCGGGACGCCGATCAGTATGGTGGTTTTCAACACCGACGCCAAACCGGGGCACTACGAGGCGATCAAGGACCTGTACCGCCCTGGTCACGCCGATTACACGTGGGACGCCAAGTACGGCTTCCGTGACTGGCGAGGCGGGGGGCGCTCCAGCGCCCGCGAGACGATCGGGCGCGTCGCCGGCGGCGCGGTGGCGCGGAAGTTGCTGGCCCAGATCGGCGTTCACATCTTCGCCTACACCCTGCAACTGGAGGAACTGCGCGCGCAGACGATCGACGAGGAGGAGATCGAGCGGAACATGATGCGCTGCCCCGACCCGCAGGTGGCGGCGCTGATGGTTGAACGGGTGGATCAGGCCCGCCGCAACCTGGACTCGCTCGGCGGCATCGTGGAGGTGCGCGCCCGCGGGGTGCCGCCCGGTCTCGGCGAACCGGTCTTTGACAAGCTCCAGGCCGATATTGGCAAGGCCATGTTTTCGATCCCGGCGATCAAAGGCGTCGAGTTCGGGGAAGGCTTCGAGGTGGCGCGTATGCGCGGCTCGCAGCACAACGACCCCTTCGTGCGCCGCGATGATGGCAGCATCGGCACGCAGAGCAATCACCATGGCGGCATTCTCGGCGGCATCTCCACGGGTGAGGAGATTGTCGTGCGGCTGGCCGCCAAACCGCCGGCCAGCATCGCCCGGCCCCAGACCACGGTGGACCGCGCGGGTAACCCCGCGACCATCGAGGTGCATGGGCGCCACGACCCCACCGTGTTGCCGCGCCTGGTGCCGATTGCCGAAGCGATGCTGGCGCTGGTGCTCGCCGATCACTGGCTGCGCCAGCGCCTGGCGCGCGTTTGACGGGCGATGCTCAGCCCGCAGCGTCAGACATCGTTGCTCCTCGCGGCCGTGGCCGGGCTGTGCTGGGCAGCGGCCCTGTCGTTGCTGCTCTTCGGCAACCCTGCTGCCGAGCGCGAGCCGCTCGCGCTCCAGCGGCTGCTCTTCTACGCGCTCATTCTTACCGCGCCGCTGCTCACCTTCGCGCCGGTCGAACGGAGCCTTGATCTTCCCGGGCTGACCGTGGAGGGCGTCATCGGTACGTTCGCGCTGCTCTACAGTCTGGCCTTCGTGCCGGCGCCGCGGGCCTGGCTCCTGGCCCTGCCCGAACTGCCGGTGTACACCCTGTTGCTCATGGCGCTGTTCCTCTGCGGCGCGGCGGTCAGTCGCCCCTTCATCCACGCTATCAGCGCGCGGCTGTTTCGGGCGCGCGCGCGCGCCTTCGACCACCGCCGGGTGCGCCGCCAGTCCTATGAGGTCGGACTACTCGTGGCCGTGGTGGCGGCCCTGGCCGGGCTGCGAGTGCTCACCTGGGTCAGCCTGTTGCTGCTCGTGCTGGCCCTGCTGATCGCCGAGTTGCTGTTCCTCTCGCAAGTGCCGGCCGAGATGGGCGAGGGGTAAGAGTCTGCCCGTACACCTGATCCTCATGATTCGCGCCTGCGGGCCCCCGGCCCTCAATAGTTGATCTTCCTATCAACCCCCGCCCCCTCCCCAACCCTCTCCCGCTGGGAGAGGGAGTCCGGCGCCCCCCGTTGGGGGGAGGCTGGGAGGGGGGCGGAAATGCCACGAAACCTACTTTACAGACCGATCAGTCGTCACCCGATGCGACATGTGGGTAATGCGTGGCTCACGCGGGAGTGGAGAGTACCGGGCGTCCTGATGCCCCGAATGGGAAATGCGAGACACCGTCTCCGCGCAGCCTTTCCAACCATGGAGGAAAACCGGATGATTCGCGTCAGCATTATCGGTCTGGGACTGATCGGCGCGTCGCTGGGGATGGCGCTGCGCAACGCCGATCCCGCCGAGTCGCCCCTCGGCCCGGTGGAGGTGGTGGGCTTCGACCGCGATGCCCGAGCGGTGCGGACGGCCCGCGGGCGCCTGGCGATTGACCGTGAGGCGGGCTCGTTGGCCGAGGCGGTGCGCGATGCGCAGATCGTGGTGGTGGCGACGCCGGTGCTGGCCGTGCGCGAGGTCTTTACCCAACTGGGGCCATTGCTGCCAGCCGGGGTCGTGGTGACCGACGTTGCCAGCACCAAGACGGAGGTGGGCCGCTGGGCCGCGACGTTGCTGCCGGCGGGGGTCGAGTATGTAGGTGGGCACCCTATGGCGGGAAAGGAACGCGCCGGAGTCGAGGCTGCCGATCCCGACCTGTTCAAGGGGGCGATCTACTGCCTGACGGCGTCGCCGCAGGCAAGCCGCAGCGCAGTGGAGGCGGTCGAGGCGCTGGCGCGCGCGGTTGGCGCGAAACCCTACTACATCGATCCTGAGGAACACGACGCGTATGTAGCGGGCATCTCGCACCTGCCGATGCTGCTCTCGGTGGGGTTGGTGGAGGTGACCGGACGCAGCCCGGCGTGGAAAGAACTCGCGCCACTGGCCGCGACCGGTTTCCGCGATGTTTCGCGGCTGGCCTCGGGCGACCCGGAGATGCACCGCGACATCTGCCTGACCAACGCGCAGGGCATCACGCGCTGGCTCAACGAGATGATCAGCTTCCTGGTCGAGACGCGCGACCAGATCGTGGCCGGCGACGCGACGGCGCTGGAAGCCCTGCTGCGCCGGGCGAAGGCGCAGCGCGACGCCTGGATCGAGTCGCGCCCGCACCTGCGCCCCGGCGAGGAGGCCTTCCTGCAACAACCCGAGGTGGAGCGCCCCAATCTGTTTACGTTTCGGCGGCCCAACCGGCAGGGGTAGGGGGCGAGAGGGTTTCTCCGGTGTAGGGTTTTCCGGCCCATCCTTGCGTCGCATTTGCCATCTGGAGCATCAGGACGCCCAACTCCCCCCTCTCCACCTACGGTGGAGAGGGGGGCAGGGGGGGAGGACCGAAAGCGCATTGGAATGTCGAACACCCCTTCTCGCTCGAAAAACCCTACACCTGCGAGGGCGGGAGGGTCTGGGAGGGAGCAACCCTTCCACCCCCCCGTCGTTTTGGGCGCAGCCGCGTGGCGCCTGCGAAGCTCAGGCGAAGGCCGCCAGTTCTCGCGAGAGGTTTTCGAGATCGCCGCTGGTGATGGGCGCCTGCAAGCGCGCCACGGCGGCCCGCAACCTGGCGCACTGACCGGCGGCGGGAGGCTCGGGGAGCAGGCCCAGCATGGCCCGCAGCACGGCGACGTAGGGCCGCGCCAGGTCATGGGAGGCGAGGGGTTGTTCCATCAGCGTGAGGTCAGCTTCGATCTGGCGGCGCGCGCCGGCCCAGTCAAGAACGCCGGGCATCTCAGCGCCCAGATCCAGGAGCCGCGTCATGCGCGCAACGGCGGCCAGTCGCGGTTCATGCGCCACTGAAGCGACCGGCGCGGCCAGGTTCGGCGCACCGCCCGGCCGCTCATCTGAAGGGCCGGCGGGGGCAGGTATGGGGCGCCCTTCGTCCGGCGACGCCTCACCCGTCAACAGCGCCTCGAGACGGGGCAAACCGGCCAGCAACAGCGCCTCGATCTCGCGCGCGTACTGCACCCAGGCGCCTACTTGCATACGAAAGGGATCGGGGACGTCACGTTCACGCCCGGCGAGTTCGCCGAGTGCGGCGACGGTTGCGCCGGGGTGCCTGGCACGCACCACGCGGGCCACGCCGCGATCAACCGTAATGATCACCTGCGCGGCCCGGACCATCGCGTCGGTTAGCGAGCGGGCGCGATGCGCGCTCAGATCGAGGCCAAGGATCAGCAACGCATCGCGGGCCTCGGGTTCGGCGGGATCGTCATCGTGGCCGACCACCCCGGCCGATTCGACGCGCCAGTCCAGGCCGCGCTGTTCGGCAAGACGGCGCAACAGCGCCACGGTGATCGGGGCGCGCCCCGTGTCGGCAGCGCCGACGATCAGTACGAAGGGTTCGTCCATCTTGCGATTCTGGCGGGTTGCAGGTCGGGCCGTCACGACTGGTCAGTGGGAGTTATTCGCCTGGATTGTAGGCGGGCCGTGGCGCCCTGTCAACGGTTCTTCTCAGTAGTCTGTGAACGAAGTCTCCTCGCCTTTCCGCCCCCTCCCGCCGCCTCCATCACAATCATTGTGACCGCCCACTACTCAGCCAACTTTTAGAATTATTTGACCTTTTTGTGAGTTTGTGATATCCTTCCGCCCCGCCAGCGACCCTGACCGTCGCAGCGTACCACGTCGCCCCGGTGCGACCGAATCTAAGCCGCCAGGTGCGCGCCGGGCGATGGCGCCCGTCCCGCGCCGGTACCGGTCCGGTTCCGTTAACGGGCTGGCGCTCCGTACGCGCCAGCCGGATCCACGTCGATCACCAGGGAGCCTTGCTCCCCAGGACCAGGAGGTTGCCCTTGCCACGTTCGCATGCGTTTCTGCCATGCCGCAGCAACGAGTCCCCCATCGCTCCGTTCCGCCCGCTTCTCGGGCTGCTGGCGTCCTTCCTCTTCCTGTTCTCAACCCCTGGTCCTCGTACCGTCGAGGCCGCACCGGTGCTGATCCTGCCGACCCCGCCGGGAGAGGACTGGCGGATCCTTCAGGGGTACGCCTGTGGGACCCACAATGGCTGGGATCGCTATTCTCTCGACCTGGCCCAGGTCAACGGTCCAACCTACAATGCGCCCATTCGCGCCGCGGCCGGCGGCGCGGTCTGGTACTGGGAGGGTGGCAGCGGCACGCTGATCCTGCGCCACGGCGGAAACTTCTTCACGATGTACACCCATCTGGCCCGTGCCGTCTCCACCCAGTCCGGGCGCTACTTCCAGGCCGGGGAGACCCTGGGCTTCGCCGGGGATCGCGGTTCGCCGGGGGTGCCGCACCTGCACTTTACGGCCTACACCGCCCGCAGCGACGGCTGGAGCGGCAAGCAGTCGGTGCCGTTGCGCTTCGCGGAAGGGGTCAATCTGCCGGAAATCGGCGGGTGCAACCAGCACGGCGGAAAGATCGTGCGCGCCGCATCGATTAAGGAACCCGAGGTAGCCTTCCAGAGCGCGGCGCAACCGGGCCAGTGGTACGCCGCTGACCAGCGGATCGAGTTCGTCGTGGCCTGGGGCGGGGGTGGTCTCAGCCAGGCCTGGAACCAGGCGCCGCCGGCCGATGCCCCGATGTTCGCCCATGTCACCGATGGCTACGCCCAGCTTGCCGATGCCGGCGAAGGCATGCACACGTTGAAGGTGCGCGCCTGGGGACCGGATGGCCGCGTGACCCTGGCCGAGTTCGGACCGGTAGGTTACGATGTGACGCCGCCCAACGCGCCCGCGCCCATCGGCGATCTCGCCGCGCCTGCTGGTCCCGTGGCGCTGCAATGGCAGCCCGCCAGTGACGCGCACTCGGGCATCAGGGGCTACCGCGTCTACGTCGGGGCCAACCCGGAGGGCACATCCGAGTGGTTTACCACGGAACCCGCGGTAAAAACCGAGCCACTGGCCCCGGGACGCTACCTGCTGCGCGTCCAGGCGCTGGACGTGGCGGGAAACAGCGGCCCGTGGGTCACGCTCGGAGCCGTGACGGTAGGGCCGTAATGTGATTTTGGATTGTGGATTGTGGATTGTGGCTTGCCGTTCCACACCTCGCTCGATCAGCAATCCACAATCCACCATCGTATGGGTCGCGCTTCGCGCCGGTATGCGCTACGCATGCTCCATTTCCTCTGCCTCGTTGCGGCGCAGGCGCCGCAGGGCGGGCCGGGGTTGGCCGGGTTGCTGCGCAGGGGCGCCTTCGGGCGTCGGGCCGTTAAGGGTTTCATTCGACGCGTCGGCAGGGGGTCGTTGAATCTTGTCCGTCAGGACGTTTTCATTGCCGCTCACCGACGCCCCCAGCAATTCTGGGCGGCTGAAGGAGCGAGGCGCGTCCTCGATCGTTTCGGGGACTTGCGGCTCGGCACTGCCGATGTCCAGCTCGCGCAGGCGCTTTGCGCTCTGGAACAGCGTGCGCTCCAGACTACCGATCAGGGCATTGTATTTTGCTACGCTCTCACCCAGCGCCTTGCCGAGCCTGCCAACATGTTCGGCTACATTGCTCAACGCTTTGTAGACCTTCTCCCCCTCGTCCCTGATCTTGCGAGCATTCTCGGCCAGACGCACCTCCCGCCATCCGTGGGCGATCGTCCTGAGCAGGACGATCAGGGTAGTAGGGCTGGCCAGCACAACTTTGTGCTGGAACGCAAAATCAATCAGTTCGGGATCGTGTTCCAGGGCCGCACGGTAGAAAGGCTCGCCCGGAATGAACAACACCAGGAACTCGAAAGCGCCATCAATTGCGCTCTGATAATCGCGCTTCGCCATCTCCTTGATGTGGTTTTTGATACGGTCGGCATGCTCTTTGAGATATTTTCCAGCTTCGCTTTCGTCCTGGCATTCGTGGGCATTGAGATAGGCGTCCAGGGGCGCTTTGGCATCTACCGCAATAACCCGCCGGTTGGGCAGGCGCACCACCAGGTCCGGGCGCTGCGCTTTGCCGTCATTGTTTATACGCTCCTGCTCCATAAAATCGCAGTGCTCGCTCATTCCGGCCAGTTCAACCACCTTGCGAAGCTGGATCTCGCCCCACCGTCCGCGGACCTGGGGCTGGCGCAGGCTGCTCACCAGTCTGGCGGTCTCTTGCTGGAGCAGGCGCTGGTCCTGGGTCATTCGGTGTAATTGCTGCTCGATGCTGCCGTAAGCCTTCTGCCGTTCGCGCTCCAGATCCTCGAGTTTGCGTTGCTGTTCATCCAGCGTGGCCTTGAGCGGCGCGGTCAGCGCCTCAAGCTCCCGCCGGGCGCGCTCGTTGAAATCGCTGCTGTTCGCGCGCAGCGCCTCCTGGCTGATACTGGCGAACATGTCACGGATGCGTTGCTCGGACAGACCATTGGCGCCCAGACGGGCGAGCATCAGCCAGGCGACGAACGCGCCAGCGATGACGCCACCTACGACAGCGACAAGCACAACGAACAGGTCCATCGGATCACCTCCTGCGATGCTGGCTGCGACGTGTTGATGCCGAAGGATGGGGCACGACCCTATTCGTGCCGCGAGATCTGCGCCTACGACGGTCAATCGTTGTGCACTATAGCGTTACGAACGAACCAATCCGTAACCGTGGAAACCGACATCCAAAATCTACCGTCTTCCCATCGCTGCCTGGGCCATACGCCAGAGGGCGCGGTGGCGGGGCATGAGTTCGTAGACCTTGCCCGTGACCCCATCGGTGGCCGAGGAAGCCATACGGAGCGCCATCGCCGCGGTTTCTTCGGCGGTAGTGCCGAAGATCCGCATCACTTTCGGGAAGGCCTTGATCGCCTCAGAAGCCGCCCCGATAGGCGCCCACTGTGTGGTCATATCGGTAGGGACGATGCCCGGCGCAAGGACGTTGATCGAGAGAAACCCCTTCTGGGCCTCGTACTCTCGGGCTAACCCCTCGGTGAGGCGCACGATCCCCGCCTTGGAGGCGCTATAGGCGCTCAGAAAACGCTGGGCGCGCTTGTAGCCGCCCCCGGTGACGTTGATGATCTTGCCGTAGCGCCGCTGCAGCATGTGCGGCAGCACGGCCCGGCAGCCGTACAGGCAGCCGAACAGGTTCACGCGGATTACCCGTTCCCACTCCTCCGGCGGCACGTCGAGCGTGTAGGCGAACGGCCCGGAGATGGCCGCGTTGTTGACCCAGATGTCCACGTGGCCGAAGGCTTCGATGGCATGGCGAAAGAGGGCGCAGACCTGCTCGCGGTCGCTGACGTCGCAGGCGATGCCCTCGCAGGTGATGCCCCTGGCGCGCAACTCAGCAATTGTGCGCGTTACGGCCTCGGCCCGCGATGAAGAGACGACCACGCGCGCTCCGGCGCGGCCGTAGGTTTCGGCAATAGCCCGTCCGATTCCCCGTGTGCTCCCGGTGATGACCGCCACTCGATCGTGGAGTGAAGTTCGTCGCTTTGCCATACCCTGTAACCTGAAGTGTACCGTGGCTTGCTGGCGCCTCCGCCAGCTTCTGTTACCTCAACGGTCGGGAAAGGGGTTTCCAGGAGGGCGGCGCCCTCCCGGACCCTCCCGATCGAGAACACAGGAACGAGGTTTCCAGGAGAGCTGCGCCCTCCCGCTCGAGAAGCCAGGGAAGAGCGTTTCCGGGGGCTGCGCCCTCCTGGAAACGTCCCATTCGAGCACGCGCCGGAGGCGCCGCTTACTTCCGCGGGCGCACGATCAACGTCTCGCCCTGGCGGGCGGCCTTGATCGCCGTGACGCCTCGCAGCCCGTCGGGGAGCAAAATATGGCGCCGGTAGATCCCCGCCCGCACGATCAACTCATCGCCGCTGAGGGTCAGGCCGAGGGTCTCGCGGGGTAAGCCCGGAACATCCATGGCCACCATCGGGTCGGGCGGCCCGCTGAGGCGCACCGGCGGGGGCAACGGCGTCTGGGGCAGGGGCGAGGCGTCGGCATAGATCCGCGCGCCGAGGGCGGCCAGTTCCGCGGGGCCAGAGGGCGTCACCGTTGCCGGCAAGCGGAGCAGGGGGCGTTCCTTCCAGATCGTCGCGGCCTCGCCGGTGACATGCTCCTGCTCCTCGACGATGGGGGTAAGCCCATTTGTGCAGGGGAGCAGCGGGCCGGCGATAATCGCCTCCACGGCCAGGCCGAACAGTTGCAGCGCGGGCAAGGTTACACGCGCCTCTTCCAGGCCGGCGCGATCCGCCCGCAGCACGTAGCGCACCCTGGCGCGCGTAGGGGCCACGGTTTCATCGCGTAGCTGTTCCAGGCGCACCCGGGCCTCCTGGAGGTTACTGGTCCACTCCATAGGAAACGGCAGCAACCCGACCGGCACCAGGGCGCGCGAGATCGACGCGCTGGAGCGCCCGGGGCCCCGGTCGAGGCCAAGAAACAGGCGCATCGTCCAGCGAAAGGTGTCGGGCACGCCAAGGGCGCGGAGCAGGGTGTCGGGCGGCCCCGCGTCAACACAGACCAGGTCGTAATCGGCGCCCAGCGTCCGCAGGTTTGCCACGGCGAGGAACAGGTCGCTGCCGGGGATCACCGGCAGTTCATCGCCGGCGATAGGCGATTTCGCCGGCAGCGCGGACCACATCCGCGCCAGGTCGGCCAGCGGGTCGAGGCACCAGGCGTCCAGCCCTGGCCCGACAGGGTGTGGGTCGCCGCCGAGGGGTATGTTGGCGAGCGTCGCGACCGAATGCGAAGGCCCCACGCTTGCCAGCAGCGTCCGCGCGCCAGCAGCAGCCGCGGCGGCGGCGGTGGCGGCGGCGGCCAGGGCGGCGATGCCCGCGGGGCCGGTGAAGATGAGCATTTGCATGCCCTATAGTGTAACACGTTCTGTGAGCACTTGTGGTACAGGGAGCGCCCTCCCACGGGCCGGGGCGTGAGGAGACCCGGTTTCGCCAGGTTCATAGCAGGTCCAACGCCGCCTCCAGGTCGGCAATCAGATCCTCAACCGCCTCGATGCCGACGGAGAGGCGCACCAGCATCTCACTGATGCCCCGTTCGGCGCGCCGTTCGACGCCGAGTTCGCGGTGCGAGGCGATGGCCGGCACGCTCACCAGGCTGTAGATGTCGCCCAGCGTTGTGGCGGGGAGGAACAGACGCAACCCGTCCACGAAGCGATGCAGGGCTACCATGTCACCGGCCAGTTCAAAGCTGACAAGGCCGCCGAAGCGCCCGCCGAAAGCCGCGGCTGCCAGGGCATGCTGGGGGTGCCCGGGGAGACCGGGGTAATGAACCTGCGTCACGGCGGGGTGGTTGTCGAGAAACGTGGCGATACGCGCGGCGCTGGCGCACTGGCGCTCGAAGCGCAGGGCCAGGGTCTTCATGCCGCGCAGCGCCTGCTGGGCCTCGAACGGCCCCAGCGAGGCGCCGAGGAGGCGCGCCTGCCGCGCCAGGGTGTCGTGCAGCAGGGCGGTGCGCGCCGCGGCCACGCCGCCGAGCGTGTCGCCATGGCCCGACAGGTACTTGGTCGCGCTGTGCACCACGATATCGGCGCCCAGGCTCAGCGGGCGTTGCAGCACCGGGGTGACGATGGTGCCGTCAACCACCAGGCGCGCCCCCGCTGCGCGGCAGCGCGCCGCCAGGCCGGCCACGTCAACCACGCGCAGCAGCGGGTTCGACAGTTGCTCGACCAGCACCACCTCGGGACGTAGATCGGCCAGGGCCGCCTCGACCGCGTCGAGGTCGCACATATCGGCGTAGGCCACCACCACGCCACGGGCCACAAAGAGTTCTTCCAGCAGCACCGTGGTCGCCCCGTAGAGGTCACGGGCGGCGAGGATGGCCCGGGGCCGGGGCGCGGTTTCGCCGCGGGGCGTGGCGGCGGCGAGCAGGGCGGCCTGTAGCGCGGCCATCCCCGAGGCATAGGCTACCGCCCCTCGCGCGCCCTCGATGGCCGCGACGGCGCTCTCCAGGGCGGCCACGGTGGGGTTGCCGTAGCGCGCATAGAGGTAGCCCGAACCGCTGGCGAAGGCGGCGTCAAGCTCGGCCAGGCCGGGGTAGAGGTAGGTGCTGGCGGTGTAGATCGGCGTCGTCGTGGGCACGGCCCGTGGGGCGGCGGCGCGCTCCCCGGCGTGAACCAGGCTGGTCTCCAGACGCCACTGTGGCGTGTCTTGCTGTCCGTTCACCGGGATCTCCTTCCGCGAGCCGGGTGTTGTCGCCGGCAATGGTACGCCCGTGGTGGCTGGTTGTCAATTGCCCCGGCGCGGCGTAGAGCCGTCCCGACGGGACGGCTCTACGCCGCATCTGGTACAATGGGTAGGGTTTTGGATAACCAGAACCGCCAGAAACGCTTTTCCCCCTCCACAAAGGTAAAGACCACCGCTATGCCCCTCCGCCCCGTCACCACGTACCGCCGGATCGTCGCGATGTTTTTGTCTGGTGTCGCAGGGTTGGCCGTTTTACTCTTGCTGGCGTGGGCCGCGCCCGTGGCCGCCCAGGGGGCCACTCTCAGCCTGGCGGCCTACGAACAGGCCCTGCGCGAGGCGCGCGCGGCCGCCGAACGGGGCGATCGCATCAGCCTGGACCTGGTTGCCCCACGTCTGATCGCCGCCACCGCGGTGGCGCTCCCCGATGGCGAAAGCGCGCCGGTGGACAATCGCTGGCTGGCCGAGGAACTGGCGCGCCCCGATCCGCGCCTGGCCGTGATCGCCGCGCGCCTTGGCGCCCTGATTGACACCCTGGCGGGCGCCGGTCCGTCACCTCCCGACGATGCCCTGGAACGGCTGGAGGAAATCCTGGCACGTCCGCCCTTCGCCCGGGCCGAGCCGCAGCCGCGGGAACCCGGCCCCCTCGACTGGTTCTTCGAGCGCCTGGCGCGCCTGTTGGAGCGTCTGCCCGGCCCCATCGGCGAGGCGGCTGGTCCCTCTGGAACCGTCGCCGGCTGGGCGCTGCTCGCCGCCGGCGGCGCCCTGGTGCTCGCGGTGCTGTGGCTGTGGCTACGGGGCCTGCGCCGGACCCTGCGGGCGGAGACCCGTCTGGACACCCGGCCCGATGCGACGGCGCACACCGCCACCGAGGCGCGCGATCGCGCCGACGAACTCGCCCGCGAGGGCAACTACCGCGAGGCCGTGCGCGTGCTGGCCCTGGCCGCGCTCCTCTGGCTCGATGAGCGCGGGCGCCTGCGCTACGAACCGCACCAGACCAACCGTGAGCACCTGGCCCGCCTGCGCGATCAGCCTCCGCTGCACGAACGCCTCGAACCGGTCGTGGAAACCGCCGACCGGGTCTGGTACGGCAAGGCGCCAATCGACGCCCGGGAGTATGCCGAGTATGCGCGCCGGGTAGGCGAATTGCGGGAGCGTGCCGGCGATGCGGCGTGACATGCTCATCCTCGCCGGCCTGTTTGCCGCCCTGGCGCTGTTCATCGCCCTGGGGCCGGGACGGGCGGCCAGTGTGCCGGGCGTTGGGGCCAGCAGCCACGCCAGCGGGCCGCGCGGCGCGCTGGCGCTCTACCGCTGGATCGACGCCCTGGGCTACGATGTGCGCCGTTTGCAGTACCGCGAGCGCTTCGCGCCCGACCCTGAAGCGGCCATGCTGATCGTCCTCGGTCCCAGCGAACGCTACACCATCGACGAAGCCGCGGCGGTGGCAGACTGGGTTGAGAGAGGCGGTATTCTGATACTCGCCGACGACCGCCCCGGGCGACTGGGGGGAGCGGCGCCACTGTTTCGGGCCTTCGACCTGGAACTCGTTGCTCCACCTCAGGACCGGGCGCCGGAACCGGCGCCGGTGCTCCAGCCGGCTTTCAGCGCGCCGTCGGCGCGCGCCGTGGTTGCCGGCACTACCACGACCCTGCGCGCCACCCGCGCCGACGCCGTTCCCCTGGCCGGGGCCAGCGCCGCGCCGCTGGTACTGGGCCTGCCCCATGGCGCCGGTTACGTCTTTGCCAGCGCCGCGCTGCATCCCTTCACCAACGCCGGTCTGGACGAGGGCGACAATGCGGCCATGGTGCTGAACATGCTCCGGCGCGCGCCACCGGGCGGGCGCGTGGTCTTCGACGAGTACCACCACGGGTTCGTCAGCCAGCCCTCGTTGCGCGCGCTGCTGCTCGGCGCCCCCTGGGGGTGGGCCATACTCTACACCGCGTTGATACTGGCCACCTACCTGGCGCTCACCGGGCGGCGCTTTGGCCGGGCGGCGCCGCTGCGCGAGGAGATCGCGCGCCGCAGCAGCGCCGAATACCTTGAGAGCATGGCCGGTTTGCTGCGCCGAGCGGGGCGCCGCGACGCGCTCCAGGCCCACTACCGCGCGACCTTCAAACGGCGCCTGGTGCGGGCCAGCGGTCTGAGCTCCCACCTCGACGACGCGGCCTTTCTGGCCGCCCTGGCCGCCATCGCCCCGGAGCGCGCCAGACGCGCCGGCGCCCTCCTGAGGGCCATGGCCGCCCCGGTCGCCAGCGATGCGGCGCTCCTGCGCCTGGTGGCCGAGGCCGACGAGATTGCGGATGGCAAGCTCTAGCGGGAGGGGTTGGGCGGGCCGCGCCCTCCACCGCCGCCTGGAGGAGGGTGGGGCAGCCTGGATTCCCCACGCCCCCGCTTCGAGGGGAGGGTGGGGAGGAGACAAGAAGAGCAAGGTGAGGAACCCGGGGTTCCCCACGCCGTGCCAGAGGAAGCAATGCGTACACAGCGACAATCACGGCGGGTGACGCTGGAGCCGGTCCTTGATCTGCTCGACGAGGGCCTGCGGCTCTACCGGCGCGCCTTTCCGCGCATGCTGATGCTGGCTTCACTGGCCGCCCTGCCCGCCGGCGCGCTGCTTGCCGCGCTGGTCATTGCCAGCGACTGGCTTGCCACCCCGCCGGGCGTGGCCCTGCTCCTCCTGGCCACACTGCTGGGCCTGCCGCTCGGTCTGTATGTGATGGGCGCGGTGAGCCGCGCCGCGGTGATGGCCGCCAACGGCGAGACCGTCACCCTCCGCGGCGCCCTGGCCCTCGGGCCGCTGCGTGTGCTCGGCATGGGCTGTTACGGGACAGCGTTCGTCCTCGTGGCGGTGAGCGTGGTCTCGGTGATCAGCAGCATCTGTTTCTGCGCGGCCTACGTGTTCGGGCTCGTGAGCATTGCCGTGTTCTCTTCGGCCAGTGTGGTTGGCGGAACGGCCGGCGCGGCGGTGTCGGCGGCGGGGATCGTCGCCATCATCGTCGGGGTCATGCTGATCTACGCGGCCTTGCTGGTGCTCAATGGCGCGGCCTATGGCAGCGCCATCTTCGCCGTGCAGCCCTTCGTGCACGAACGCCTCACGGCGGGCCAGGCGATCAGACAGAGTGTAGATCTTACCTTTTACCGGTTCGGCGAGAACATTCTGACCTTCTTGTGCGCCAGCCTGGTTTTTGGAGCGATCGTCCTGGCCGCGACACTGGCCATCGGCGTGCTGGCGCCGCTGCCGGTACTCTTCCTGCTCGGCACCGAGTCACTCGCGGCCCGGGCCATCACTGCGGCGGTCTGGGTAGGCGCGGTCAACGTCGCCCTGCCCCTGCTGCCGATCTGGATGGCCCTGCTCTACCGGCGCCGGCTGGCGGCCTGGCAGGGGGCCGAGTTGCGCGCGCGCCTGGCCGCGCTGCCGGACGCCAGCGCTTCGATCTGACGATGGGGAAACCAGGTTTCGCCACACCCCTGCTCACAGGGTGTTTCGGTGTGGCCGGGTTGCGTCTTCTCAGGAAAGTTGTTATCCTGAAATGAATGGGAGGAGCGGGGAGGGCGCAGCCCTCCGAGGAACGTCGTTTTTTCTTCCTCTACGGAGAACCGCGTGTGGCACGCATGACCGTCGTAAAGGTCGGCGGCAACGAACTGGACGAGCCGGCCTTTCTGGAGGGCCTGAGCGCCGCTGTGGCCGCCTTTGGCGGGCCGCTGCTACTGGTGCACGGCGGCGGCAAGGAGATCAGCGCCGCGCTGGACCGGGCCGGCCTGCCGGTGCAGTTTATCGAAGGGCTGCGGGTGACCTCGCCCGAGGCGATGGCGATCATGCAGGCGGTGGTCTGCGGCACGATCAACAAGCGGCTGGTTGCCCATCTGGTGGCGCGCGGCGCCCGCGCGGTGGGTCTCAGCGGCATTGACCTGGGATTGCTGCGTTGCGCGCCCTACCGCCCCGGCGGCGCCGACCTGGGCCGCGTCGGGGTAGTTACCGGCGTGGATGTCGCCGCCATCCGCGCCATGCTCGATCTGGGCTGGCTGCCCGTGTTTGCGCCGGTAGCCATGGGCGAAGCCGATGGGCTGAGCTACAACATCAACGCCGACATGGTCGCCCAGGCCATCGCCGGGGCGCTGGGCGACAGCGAACTGGTCTTTGTCAGCAATGTGCCCGGGGTGATCCTCGACGGCCGCATCGCCCCCTGGCTCGATGCGGCGGACATCGAGGCGGCCATCGCCAGCGGCGCGATCAGCGGCGGCATGATCCCCAAGGTGCGCGCCGCCCTCGACGCGCTCGCCGCTGGCGCCGTCGCGGCGCGCATCACCAACCTTGCCGGCTTCGCCGACGGCGGCACGCGCATTGCCGGCGCGCTCGAAGAACCGTCTGGCACGGACCCAGGTTCCACCCATGACCAATGAACCCGCCATCCACTGTGTGACCGCCGGCGACATCTTCGCCCACCTCGGCGCCGCCGAGCGGGCCGAGATCGAACGCCTGATCAGCTACAGCATCTACCCAGCCGGGCAGATCTTCCATTCGCCCAACGAAGTCGGCGAACAACTCTTCGTGCTGCGCTCCGGGCGGGTGCGGATCTACAAGCTCTCGCCGGAGGGCCGCGCCCTGACCCTTATGGTGCTCGAACCGGTGACGATCTTCGGCGAAATGACCCTGGTGGGGCAGTGGCTCCACGACACCTTCGCCGAGGCGATGACCGAGTGCGTCATCGGGTTGATCGGGCGCGACACCCTGCGCCGCATCATCGAACGCCACCCCCAGGTGGCCCTTGCCTTCATGGAACTGATGGGCCAGCGCCTGCGGGCCATGGAGAACAAACTGGCCGATATCGCCTTCAAAAACGTCGCCCAGCGCCTCGCCAGCGTGCTCCTCAATCTGGCGGGGCTCCCGTCCCAACCTGCGACCCTGCCCGCCAGCCCGCCCATGGTGGTGCGCTACACCCACCAGCAACTCGCCGAGATGATCGGCTCCTATCGCGAGACCGTCACCAAGGCCATCGGCGAACTGCGTGAAGCCGGCATGATCCGCATTGACGATGATGTTATTTCGTTGATCGATGTGGAACAGTTGCAGCGCCTCGCCAGCCGGCAGTAAGCATAGGGCACATGTAAAGCCGAAGCATTGGCACAGCCAATGCTTCGGCTTTACCGGGCGAGGGCCGATCGTCGATCGTGCTCAGACGCGGCCCTACCGTCGGGTCATACTGCTGCGCGCACGGCGGTAAGCTTCCTCGATCCCCTTCTGCGACATTTCGAGCAACTCGCGCCAGTTCATGATCTTCACGTCGGGAATCTTACGGTTGCGCTCGGTAAACACCCAGGCCCACAGGATCCCCTGCGCCACCAGCACGAACAGCATGATGCCGAACATAATCAGCGCGTCATTCATGGCACCCCTGCCTTTCTGCGGCTTCTCGTTGTCATATCATACCGCAAGTTGACGTTCTAAACAATACCCTTTGTCCAGGGGGCAGGGCCGATAGTAAGGTCCGCCTCCCGCAGGAGGGGTGGGGCGGCCATACCGCCAGATAGAGCCATATGGCGTTGGGGGGGGGGGGGGGGGCCC
>DAOUDA010000345.1:0-6475 GCA_034431835.1 Chloroflexaceae bacterium
CCTGATCGCCGCCGATGCGACCTTGCTTACGGCCCAGCCGACGATTGCCCGGCGGCCCGACTGGCCGCGGGTGCTCGAACAGACCCTTCGCTCGCTGCGTTCGGAGTACGATTTTATCTTCGTGGACTGCGGCGGCTCGCTGACGATCCTCAATCTCAACGCGCTCCACGCGGCCAGCGATGTGATCGTGCCGACAACGGTCGAGCCGTTTGCCGTGCGGGGCCTGGAAATGCTCGTGGTGCAGCTCAGCCGGGTCAAAGGCAGCGCCAGCAGCCTGCGAGCGATCGTGCCGACCCTCTTCGACGCGCGAACCCGGCAGTCGGTAGAGTTGCTCGAACAGTTGCGCGAGCGGTATGGCAGCCTGGTGACCGCCCCCATTCGCATCAATGTGCGCCTGTCGGAGTCGTCGGCCCAGGGCAAGACGATCTACGAGTACGATCCGCGCTCCCGTGGCGCCACCGATTATGCCCAGCTCGTTGAGCGGCTGAGCGACCTCTGGGGCTTTGCGCCGCCAGCACCCGCGCCGCCGGTTCCACCTGCGCCAGCATCCGCGCCTCCCGCTCCCCGAGGGGACCTGCCCGTCGCGCCCCCACCCGCGCCCTCTCCGCCAACTCCTGCCACGTCCCCGACCGTAGCGCCCCACCAGGAACCGGTCGTCACCGGGGCGGGCGGTCTTCTGTCGCTTACCTGCCCGAATTGCGGCGGCCCGCTGCGCCGCGCTACCGTAGCCGGCTATCGGGTGGTCTACTGCGATCACTGCCGCTACCGCCGCCAGGAGCTTGCAGGCGGGGTCAGAAGATAGTCGGCGCTGGTCGTGATAGTAGTGAGCAACGTTTCCCTCGCCCTCCTGGTATTCTTGCTGGCCACCGGCCTGACACTGGCCGGGCTGACCCGCGGCGCGCCGCTGGCTGCCTGGGATGGGCTGCTGCGCGCCGATGCGCTCAGCGCGCTGCTGTTGATCGTCGTCGCCGCGCATGGCCTGGTGACCCTGGCCCACGGCGCGCCGCGCCCCTGGCGCGTGGCGGCTGCGGCCTGGTCGGTGGGGATGGCTACGCTGCAGGGCCACCTCGCCGCCCTGGGAGGCTTGCTGGTTCTCGCGGGGCTGCTGCAGGACACGGGGCCGGCGGATGAACGGCCCGTCTGGTACCGGCAGGTCCCGCCTCTGGCCCCTCTCGGTGTGCTGGCGGGGGTGGCGCTCATCGGCCTGACCGGCGGCGTGTGGAACTACGGCGCGCCGCTGGCGGGGGCGGGGTTGAACAGTGGGAGCTTCGCGCTGATCCTCGTGGCCGCGCTGGTCGCGCTGGACGCGCCGGGGCTGGCCAGGGAAGGCCCGCCCGCCAGTACGCCGATGGTCGCCAGCGGTTGTCTCTACGCGCTGGCGCGTCTGTTCAGTCTGGGGCCGTGGAACCTGGGCTGGCTCTTCGCCGCGCTGCTGATGGGCGGTCTGGCGGCGCTCTGGGGGGCCTGGCGGGCCGCCCTTGCGCCAGCAGAGCAGGCTGCGCCCTGGCTCGGCCTGTTGCTGAGCGGCATGGCCATAGCCGGCGTGGGGCTGGGATCGGCGGCCGGGCTTACCGTCACGGGGTACGTCCTCCTGCTCTGGCCGGTGCTGCGTCTGGGGCTGGAGCGGCCCGTGGCGGGGACGCGCGCGCTCTGGCTGCTCTCCGCCGCCGTACCGTTGAGTGGACCCTTCGTGGCTGGCTGGCTGGCCATCGCTGCGGCCACCGCCGGCGGGTTGCCCGCGCCGGCGGTGGTGCTGTGGCTCGCCGCGCTGCTGATGGCTCTGCCCCCCGCGCGTCTTGCTCTTGCCCCCACCGCGCCGTCAACCGGCGATGGGCACGGCGCCGGCGCGTCTGGCGCCTCTCCCGCCGGACGCCCCGATCCCCCCGCGCGCGGGAGAGGCGCGCAGGAGGGTGAGGGTCGTGAGCCAGTTGTCCCTGAAAGCGACCCCGCTGCCCAGCCGGGTCTGGCGCCGGGGAGGCGAGCCTGGCTGGCTGCGGCGTGCAGCGCCGGGCTGGGTCTGGGCGCGCCGCTGCTGCTGATGGGCCTGCTGGCACCGGTGACGGCCCAGCTCGAGGGCGGCCTGACGCCCTTCGGCGAGATCGTTGTCTGGCCCTGGGCGGGGCTGATCGCGTTTGACACGACGCGGCAGCCGGTTGCCACGCTCCCCTCGCTGGCCCTGGTCGCGCTGATGCTCGTCCTCAGCGCGCTGTGCTGGGTGGCGCTGCGGTTACTCGCCCTGCGCGAGCGATGAGCCATGGGCGAACTCCTCGGCGCCCTCGGTCTGGCCTGGCCCCGTGTGGTCCTCTACCCCGGGGGCCTGTTCGCGCTCGCGTCCAGCTACCTGTTGATGCGCTGGCTGGCGGCCTGTGGCGGCGAACCGGCCTGGCCGGCCCCACCGGCGACCCCGCTCGACCTCGTGCCGCCCCTTGCCGTGCTGACCCTGCTGCCCCTGGCCCCGGCGCGGCCCTTCCCCTTTGGCCTCGATCTGCCCGTGGCCCTCGCCCTGCTGGAGTGGCCACGCTTCCGCGCCCTGGCCGCGCGCGCTTGCGCTCCCGCCGAGGCGTTGCGCGACTATGCGCTGCCGCTGGTGGCGGTTCTGGCCCTGGTGGTTGCAACCGGCGGGGTGGAGTTGACCGGGCTGCTGCGCTGGCCCGAGGCCGCGCCGCAGCGGGCGCTGCTGGTGTTGGGCGCCGCGCTCTGGCTGCTGGGCCTGCCGCGCCTGCTCCGCGCCGGGCCGGGCGGTCCCGCGGGGGCCTTGCGGGCGTCTGGCTTGCTCCTGGTGGGAACGTTACCGCTGCTCGGGGCCCTTGCGGCAGGCGCCGGCCAGTGGCTTCCCGCAGACAGCGCGGGGTGGCTGTTGCCGCCCCTGGCCATGCTCGGCGCGGCCCTGACGTTGGGCGTCGCGCTTCGCATACCAGAGCGCCGGCTTGGCTGGATCGGGGCGGCGGGAGGAGCGACGGTTCTGGCCCTGGCGACCTACGCCGCGTCAACCGTGCGGTAGCCGCCCCGCCCGCGGGGGGTGAAGGTATCGGCCAGATTGGCGATGATCGTGCTGGCGAGCTGCATCTCGATCCGCAGCACCTCGCGCAGGGTCTGCAGATCGCGGTCGGGCCACAGCTCGAACAGGTCGGAGACGGTGCTGCTCACCAGTTGGGTCTGTTCCAGGTGCAGGCGCTCCGGCCCGCCCTGATACACGCGGCGCACCTCGACCATCACCGGCTCCATCTCGGCAGCCTCGGCGGGGTAGAAGCGCTGGAAGGCGTTCGCCACCGCGCGCTGGAACATGCGCACCAGTTCTGTATCGCTGCGCTCCTGCGCGATGGTTGCCGTGGCCGTGTAGGTCCACTGCAGATCAAGCGGCTCACCGGGCAAATTGCGGCCCTCGGAGAGTAACTGGTGCACCGGCGACCAGGTAAAGCTCAATTCAAGAAAGGGGGGGGAGTTTTCACTGGTAAGAGGCTCTTCGTGTTCAGGAAAGAGTTCAACTTTGCATACGCGATCCTGGGTGGCGGGAACAATACTCTCAATAAAGGTGTGTTCATGCAGGCCCACGGCGAGCCAGGCATCTTCCAGCCCCGCTACCAGATCGTCATAGGTTATCATTGCGTCCCCTCTGAGATGCACATGGGCCGCCTACTTCGCCTTCCCAAAAACGGGGAACCAGGTGTCCTCTGCCCTGACCCGCGGGGCTTTCCGGCGCCCCGTCCCCGGTGGGCGGAGGAAGGGGAAACCGGGTGTCCCGTTCCTCTGCCCACCGGGGCGACTGGAGCGACAAATTGTCCTGGTATTGTAACTCCATCTGCTGGTACGGGCAACTACGCACCTGGTCAATACGCCGTTTCCTGGTACGGCGTGCGAACCCTCGCTCTGCTATCATGTCACCAGGCAAGATATTGCCTGAACGAACTCCCTGGAACCGCACTATGGATCCTGACGCTCTCGCGCCACTCTACAAGCAGCTTGCCGCCTTGCGCACACAACTTGACCGCCTGGCGCGCGAATATGCTCTGGCGCCTGCCGCTGACCTGATGCTGCATCTGCGCTCCGCTCCCTTCGATTGGGAACTGTGGATCGACCCGCGTGGCCAGTGCCGCTATAGCAGTCCTGCCAGCATGGCCATTATTGGCTACACTCCCGAGGAACTCTACGCCGATCCCGACCTCCTGACGCGCTGTGTGCATCCCGCTGATCAGGATCTGTGGGCGGAGCACCGGCGCCGGGTGCTGCGTGCAGAGTTTAGCGACGTTCTCACGCTATACCTCCGCCTGGTTCATCGCGATGGCGCCGTGCGGCGGGTGTTGCACCGCTGCCGCCCGTTCACCGATCCCGACGGTGTCTGGCAGGGATACCACGCGAGTGTATGGGTGCTCGGTGAGGGCGAGTTCCCTGATCTCGTCCCGCCGGCGCCGCAACCGTGGCCAGGCGCCGAGATGGAAAGGCGCCTCTCGGCGGATTATCATTTCGTCCGCTCGATCGCCGATCTCTTGCCGGCCATAGTCTTCATCTTCGATCTGACCGAACGGCGCACCATCTATTCCAATCGTTCCCTGGTCAGCCTGCTTGGCTACAGCACCGACGATATCCACACCTCCGACATTGACTCCCTGCCGCGCCTGCTGCATCCTGACGATCTTGCCAATCTGGAGAGCGGGCTGGAGGAACTACGCGCCATGACCGACGAGCAGACGGTTGAGCACACTTTCCGCCTGCGTCACCGTGATGGCTCCTGGCGCTGGATGCGCACCCGTAACCGGGTCTTCCGGCGCGATGCCAAAGGGCAGGTCTACCAGGTGTTGGGGCAGATCGAAGACGTGACCGCGCAACATCTCTACGAAGAGCAACTCTACTACCAGGCGAGCCTGCTTGCCAACGTCGCCGATGCGGTAATCGCCACCGATCACGCCTTCCAGATCCAGAGTTGGAACGCTGCCGCAGAACGTATCTACGGCTGGATGGCCGGTGAGGTGCTGGGCCGTCGGGTTGATGACGTGCTGGTGACCAGCTACATCTACGACTCTGAGGAGGCGGCGTTACAGGTTCTGTTCAGCGAGGGGCGGTGGAGCGGCGAGGTGGAGCAGCGTCGGCGCGACGGGAGCCACGTGCCCATCCAGTCCTCGGTCGCCCTGCTCCGCAATGATGCCGGACAGGTGATAGGTATGGTGGCGATCAACCGCGACATCAGTGAGCGCCGGCACGCCGAACGATTGCTGCAGGCAGTCAATGCGCGCCTCGAACAGGCGATTATCGAAGCCCGCCGCCATACCGCCGAGGTGATGCAGATCAACCAGATGCATGATCTGCTCCAGGTCTGCCAGAGCCGCGCCGAGGCCGCCGAGGTCATCGGGCAGTGTCTGGTCGGGCTGTTTCCCGACCACGGCGGCTATCTGGCGATACGTGTTCCCGGCGCCGATGATCTGGAGCTGATCTGCCAGTGGGGTGAGCAACACCCGACTGCGCCTGTGTTTCCCATCGAGGACTGCTGGGCGCTGCGGCGCGGCCAGATCCACGTGCTTGCCGGCCCCCGGACGGGTCCGCGCTGTCGTCATCTCGGCGCGGCCCGGGCCGCGTACAGTTGCTGCCTGCCCCTTGCCGTGCAGAGCGAAATCTACGGCGTGCTGCACCTCGCCGGCGAGGTGCAGCCGCGCAGCGAGTTGTTGATCTCTGTCGGCGACGCGGTCAAACTGGCCCTGGCAAATATTGACCTGCGCGAGGCCTTGCGCGAGCAGGCCATTCTCGATCCGCTGACCGGGTTGTTCAACCGGCGCTACCTGGAGGCGACCCTGCCCCGCGAGGTGTACCGCGTGCAGCGCGAGGGTGAGCCGCTCTGTGTGGCTATGCTGGACATTGACTATTTCAAGAGTTTTAACGATCGCTACGGGCACGAGGCCGGCGATATGCTCTTGCGCGAGGTAGGATGGATCTTTCGGGAGCATATGCGCAAGAGCGACATCGCCTGCCGCTACGGGGGCGAAGAGTTTGTGCTGGTCCTGCCCGGCTCGACGCTGGAGGATACGGTGCAACGGATGGAACAGATCCGTGGCCTGGTGAACGTCCTGCAGATTGACTTTCACGGCCGCCGTCTGGAACCTGTGAGCATTTCAGTGGGTGTGGCCGCCTACGCTGGCGCCGGCGGCCTCGAGGAGTTGCTGCGCGCCGCCGATGAGGCCCTGTATGCCGCCAAGCGCGCCGGGCGCAATAGGATCATGGTCCACGCGTGAACCTCGTCCTTATTCTTCATCAGCCGTCGGGCGAGGGGTGTCGGCAGAACGTTTCGTGGCGCTCCCATCGGCCGGGTGCGACGAAACGTTTTGCCTGATCCCCGCGGCGCGACGCGGGCCGGGTTGCGGGAGCGCGCAGCGTCCGTTCCCGGCGGACGCCGCCCCGCCCCTCCCTGACCCTCCCCGCCGGGGCAGGCAACCGCGCGCCTCCCCCCAGCGGGCGGAGGCTAGGGGGCGCGCGGCGCGCGGCGCGGCGC
>DAOUDA010000346.1:0-4498 GCA_034431835.1 Chloroflexaceae bacterium
TCACGCCAGTTTGCGATGACGTCCTGACGCCTCAGCGCGTCGGCCAATGGCCCGCGATCAGGCGATCAACACGGAGCGGGTAGACTACCGAAAACCGCAGGTTCTCCCTATCCCGCCAGATCTTGAGGTTGTTGCACCCTGCCCGGAGCAGAGACCCGATTTCCCTACACCTGTTCACAGGCACACAAACAGGGCGCGGGGGAAGCAGGAGCACGCTATCCGTTGCCCCTCCTCGCCCCCACGCCCCCGCGCCCCCGCTGGCGCCTATCCGGATAGCTCCTTCGAGCGGGTCCTCCCGGGAACGGCCGTTCTCCGGTCGTTCAAAGGGGCGTGGGGAAACCCGGTTTCCCCACGCCCCTGCTTACGAACAGCACACCGTCGCCGGACCCTCCAAAATCCAAAATCCAACTACCCTATCGCCCGTTCGCGCCGCAACTGGTTGTAAACGCGCACCACCGGGTCGTTGCCCGCGCGCGGATCGATGCGCGCGGCCCGCAGGTAGTGCTGGAAGGCATGCTCCAGTTCGGCGTAGTGGCCAGGGCCGGCGTAGGCCCGCAACAGCCAGACGGTCAGGTCATCGGCGGCGGGGTCCTCGGACAGGGCCAGGTCGCAGAGGCGGGCGCACTCGTGGTAGCGGCGCTCGCTGCAGGCGTGCTCGGCCAGACGCTCGACGAGGTTCAGAAAATCGCCCGCCAGGAGGTTGCGGCGCTCGATCAGCGCGTTCCACGCGCCCGCGACGTCGGCCATGTAAGGGCCACGGTACAGTTCGAGCGCCTGGGCGTACAGCGGCGCCGCCGCCGCCAACCCCTCCTGCTCCTCAAGCTCCGCCGCCAGGGCGCAGAGCCGTTCAAAGGTCGCCACATCGGTCCGCACAAGGTCAGGGTGGAGCAGGCAGCGATCCTCGCTGATCACCAGGACGGAGTCGGCCAGTTCCTCGCCCCCCGCTTCAACGATCAGCGCCCGCAGCGAACTGAGGGCGCGCGTGAGGCCACTCGCCGCGCTTTCCTGGCCCCACACGGCGGCCATCAGCGCCTCGCGGCTGATGCCGCGGCCCCCGGCGTGGATCAGCGCCGCCAGCACCGCGCGCAGCTTGTGGCTGCCCGCCCGGCCCCGGTCACGCTCGGCCACCTGGGCCAGGATGGGCGTCCCCGCCACCCAGACCCGCAGGACGCCCAGGCAGGCCACCTGCATCTCAGGACCGGGTAGGGGGTCGCTGGCGGCCCGCGGCACGTAGCGCGCCAGAACTTCCTGGGCCATCCGCACTCGCTGGCGTTCTTCGGCGTCGGCGCGGGCCAGCAGGCTCCGCAGGCGTTGGGCCGCTTCGTCGCCATAGCTGCTGTAGAGCAGCATCGCGCTCTGGCGCTGTACCTGCGGGTCGTCGTGCAACAGCAGCGGCACAAACAGATCAATCAACGGTGTGGAGCAGTGGGCCATGATCCCTCCAGGAGCAGATACCGGGCGTGCATCGGGGTTGTGCCGATACGCGGGGCCCACAGCGGAGCCGCCGCGCTGCCCTGATCGGGGTTCTGTATGAATCTGTATGCCCACTTGAACGAGATTTGACGGATTTTTTCTTATGCGTGGATTCGCGCCTTTCCATCGGGTAGGGACGTGGGGAAAGCCTCTCGGAGGTAGGGTTTTTCGAGCGCGAAGGGGTTTTGGCCATTCCAATGCGCTTGCGATCCTCCCCCCTGCGCCCCTCTCCCTGAGCGGGAGAGGAGGGAATTGGGCGTCCCTATGCCCCGGATGGCGAATGCGGCACGAGGATGGGCCGGAAAACCCTGCACCTGAGGAGGTGAAACCCGTTTCCTCTCCCTCCCTGGCATTGCCTCCAGCCGCAGGCCCCCTGACCAGATGGACAGGTGGAGTCTGATCAAAGGGAAGTGGCGGCAAGCTCCCGCTCGGTTGAAACTGAACGTACAATCTGCTCTGGTGTGAAACAACACACCTGATTGTGAAGCGCACCTGACGGCGCGGCGCCTGTTTGTACCGTGCACCGTCGTAGTTGCAGATAGGAAAGGACGTTGCGTATGGCAGCCACACTTGTCCCGGCCCAGGGCAGGGTTCCCTGGTGGATCGTCTTGCTGCTGGGGATCGCCTACATCATCGCGGGACTGTTTCTGGTGTTTCAGCCGCTGGCGAGTCTGGTCATCATCGCCCTGTTCACCGGCGCGACCTGGTTCGTGTCCGGTGTGCTCGATCTGATCAGCCTCTTCCGTGACCGGACGCGCTGGGTATGGACCATCCTCAGCGGCGTGATCGGCATCTGGGCCGGCCTGGTCTTGCTTGGGCAGCCGCTGGTGGGCGCCGTGCTGCTGCCGTTCGTCTACGTCATCATTCTGGCGCTGAGCGGGGTCATGCTGGGGATCGTGCGGATCGTGCAGGGCGTGCAGGGTGGCGGGTTGGGGGTGATTATCTGGGGGGCGGTAACGATCTTTCTGGCAGGCTGGCTGCTGCTGAACCCCCTGGCGGGGGTGGTGGTTCTCCCGTTCGTGTTTGGCGTCTTCACTTTCACTATTGTTGGCGGGATCATGACCATTATCGCGGCGTTCCAGATCCGCCGGGCGTAGGCGTCGGTCGCCCGTGGTGAGGGGATAACTAGAGAAGGGCGGAGGCGTTTCGTCCTTCCTTCAGATATAGGTGGCGGCGAGGGGGCAATCTGGTTTGCCCTTTATTTTGATGCGGTTTTGTTTCACTCTGCGATCCTCCGCGGTGAAGATCAGCAACCTCGAAGATGCGAACCCCTCCGTACAGGGAAACTCCGAGAGCGCGTGGGAGTCGAACCCACCGGCGAGGCTCGTCACCCCGCCCACAGGTTTTGAAGACCAGGGCAGCCACCGGGCCACATCCGCTCTCATTACGATTCTAGTCCCCTGTTACGACCGCTGTCAAACGGGCCCGTTCATTGATAGTGTTCACCTCTACCGAACACGTTCGCACCGCAGAGGGCGCGGGGGGCTTCAAAACGTTCACCCTCTACGTTCCTCTGCGCGCCCTGCGGTACATCTGAACAGGTACCCGTTCATTCTCCAGGGCGGTCGCCGGTTCTTCTGAGTAACTAACACATGGCATTTATCGCTTTAGGACGGCCTAAGCGGTCTTTCTGTGACGATGGTTTTCCCGCTTTTCGGCCACGGTAGACCGGTTCGGGCCGAAAGGGGCGGAGCAGCAGGGTGCAGGCTGGGGCGGTGAAACAGGAGATGGCCCGACGTAAGGCGCGCCAGCCGAGCTGGAAGACACTGAGTTGCCGCTTGGAGGCGGGGGCGATGTCGGTTCGTCTCCCATCGCGCAGCACCTGTTCGCCCAATTCGTAGATCCAGAGCGTGGCGATGGCGATGGCCAGCAGGAGGTGGTCGAGCCGTTGGGCATCACGCAGGTGCGAGTGCTGGAGGTCAAAGCTGCCCGATTTCTCGTCACGGAAGCTTTCTTCGCTGTGCATGCGCTTGAGATAGTGGTTGAGCACCCAGGCGATCGGCACCCCGTTGGTCATAATGGCGCACAATTCGGCCGGCTCGCCGGGCTTGGGCGTCGTCCAGGTGATGGCCAGGTGGCAGCGCCAGTCGGCATCCTGGGTCAGGCGGATGTTGGTGAAATAGCGACGTTGGCCAGGTGTGATGCCGAGGTGATCAAGCGCGACCTGACGGCCATCAGGAAACGTGATCAGGGTGGTGTTGGCCAGACGGATCATGGAGCGCCAGCGGAGCGCCACACAGAGTTTGGCCCATTCCCGTCCCCGAAAGCCGCGGTCCGCCAGGAAGGTGACCCGCCGCGTCTGGCCGAGGAGTTCGGCCACATACCGCAGCATGGTCTCACACACCGCAACCTCGACATTGCCTTTGCGCGTGACCACCTCCCAGGCCACGGGCAGCGCGCGGTAGCAGTGCGAGAGCGAGAGGCGGAGCATTTGGAGCGTCTTATGCCGAATGAAGCAGCCATCGAGCATAATCGTCACCTCGCGTCCGTGCCAGGTCCTCAGAACGCTCCGGATGATCGGGTCATAGAGCTCACGCGTCTTGATGGCCGGATTGGCCAACCAGCGCCGAATCCGGGCGATGCGCCCGGCCTCTTTCGCGGGTCCTGGGATGTGGAGGGCGATCTGGCTCAGGTGTACCGAGTGGCTCTGTACCAGGCCGACGATGATCCAGAGCCAGTTGGCCAGCCGGCGCCAGTGCAGGTTGGGATGGATGGTCTCCAGCTTCGCGGCGATCTGCGTGTATACTTCCTGGCTGCTGCTCATCGCGTGGCTCCTACCAGGGTGTGTGACAATGCCTAGTATGCCAGACGATGAGCAGTGCTCGTTTTGCCCGTCCCAATGCGCTTTATGCCATGTGTTAGTTACTCAGCCTTCAGAGCGGGGCGGTGAGGCGTTGACCTCGGCTTCCTCATGGCCCTGGTCGCGAGCAAGTTGTTTCAAACCCCTTCAGAGCGGGGCGGTGAGGCGTTGCGCCACCGCCGCCCTCCCGACGGCCACCACCGCGCCCGTTTCAAACCCCTTCAG
>DAOUDA010000347.1:0-6039 GCA_034431835.1 Chloroflexaceae bacterium
TACTGCCCTCCTGACCTCGCCTCAACCGCGTCCGGATGCCTCCATCTTACCACCGCTCGCAACCCCCTCCCGATTTTGCAAAACCTCAGTAGTAACTCAGCGTGGAGGCCACGGCTGCCGGGTTGGTCGTAGATGGAGCGGTTGACACGTACGGCTGCACAGGCGCCGGCGTGTCAGGTCCCACGATCTGCGGCGCCAACGCGACCGCCTGCCCCCGTTGCTCACCGGCCGTGTACGCGAGAGCCGACACTGCCACCAGCATGGCCGCAACAGCGAATAGCACGGGCACAAGGATGGGGCTGCGGATGTTCATGGTCTTACCTCATAGCTGCAGGTGCGAGCGAACCGCCGATTGAAGACGCCCTCGCCGTCTGGCTCGATCGCCTGGCCAGCGGGGCTCCGACCACGATCACGCGAGAGGTGGCGATGAGGGGCGAGCGGGTCGCGCCGGCGCCGGCCAGCGCGACCGATCAGGTTACCGTGCCATCGCTGGCCACCGCAGCGTCCTGCGGCTGGTGGTTGGCGCTGGCTCATCGTGATCTACAGTGCCGGAAGGGGGGCTGCCTACGACAATCCATAGAAGAACCGAGAGCGCGTGGGAGTCGAACCCACCGGCGAGGCTCGTCACCCCGCCCACAGGTTTTGAAGACCAGGGCGGCCACCGGGCCACTTCCGCTCTCGCCGCGATTCTAGCCCGGGGCCGGGCGCGCTGTCAAACTGGCCGCGCGGAGCATCGGGGCCGGCCCGGGGTCCTCGGGGCCAGCCCCGAACCCCCCGAAAAACCAACCCCCGGGGCGGTGTAGCCGCTCCATACCCCGCCCGCCAGGCGCCTTGCCCCGTCGGTGAAGGTTTATCCCCTGTACATATAAACACGTCAGTTGTACAATACGTCCGTCCGCATGTACCCCAGGGAGGAGGACCGACGTGAGCCTCGCTGATGCCCCTCATGCGATCGCGCTGGAAGCGGCGTCCCGCTCCCGCCCGCCGGAAGCCGTCCGTCCGCTACGTATCCTGCTGATTACGCCTAAGGGGAAGAAGGAAGAGGACAGCAGCCAGAAGGCGCTGTTCTCGATGGCCATCGGCGTGCTCGTTAGCATCACCCCGCCGCAGCATACCATCGAACTCGCCGATGAACTGTTCGGCGACCCGATCGATTTTGATGCGCCCTACGACCTGGTCGGGATCACCACGCGCACGATGAACGCCACTCGCGCCTACGAACTGGCCGACGCCTTTCGCGCCCGGGGCACGCCCGTGGTCCTCGGCGGCGTCCACGTGTCGTTTAACTACGAGGAGGCCCGCGCCCACGCCGATGCGGTGGTCTGTGGCGAGGCCGAGAACCTCTGGGCCGATGTGCTCGCCGACGCCGCCGCCGGCGCCCTGCGCCCGCGCTACGACGCTCGCGATTATCCGCCGGTGACCGCCATCCCCGAACTGAACTACGAACGCATCCTGCGCTCTGGTCGCCGCCAACCGGTTGACGCCCGCAAGTCCATCCCCATCGCCATTACCCGCGGTTGCCCCTATACCTGCGCCTTCTGCGTCACGCCGAACTTCACCGGGCGCCGCTACCGCATGCATTCGCCCGAGGCCATCCGCCGGCAGGTGCTGGAGGCCAGACGGGTCTTTTTCCGTCCTTCGAAGTACGGTGATACGCCCTGGTTCATGTTTACCGATGAGAACCTGGGGGTCAACAAACAACGCCTCTGGGAGATCCTGGAGGTGCTGGCCACGTGCGATATCAAGTTTTCCAGCTTCATCAGCATTAATTTCCTCGAAGATGAGCGCACCGTCGATCTGCTGGTCCGCGCCGGGTGCCTGATGGCCCTGGTCGGGTTCGAGTCGATCAACCAGCAGACGCTGGCCACGTACAACAAGGGGCGCACCAACTCGGCGCGCAAGTACGCCGAGATTATCGCCCGCTGCCGCCGGGCCGGCCTGAACCTCCAGGCCAACCTGCTCACCAATCCGGCGATTGATACCTACGAGGATATGGCCGCCACGGAACGCTTCGTGCGCGACAACGATCTGGTGATGCCGATCTATTCGATTATTACGCCTTACCCCGGTACCCAGCTCTACAAGGACTATAAGGAACGCGGCCTGATTGTTGATGAGGACTGGGATAAGTACACCGCCCATAATCTGGTCGTCCGCTGCGATCGCTACGATCCGCTGGAGTACCAGTTGCGCTACCTGGGCCATTTCCTGGGCATGTACTCCTGGCCGACGATCGTCCGCCGTGTGTTGCGTAACCGCAACCGGCTGGTCAATCTGATCACCAGCGTCCTGTTCCGCAAGAATCTGCAGGACCAGATTGCCAGTGTCAGGAGCGGCCGCCGCCGCCCCGTGCAGCAGGGTCGCTATGTGGCCCCGCCTCCGCCCGCGGTTGAAGAGGTGGGGGTCGAGTAATACGTCCCCACCTCCCCACCTCCCCGACTCCCCATCTCTCCCCGACTCCCCGCGCCCGGCCTCGAACGCGGTGGAAGTCCACGGGAAGATTCGGATCTTTACCTCTACTTCAAGTGGCTGGCTTGATTCTCCACCCTGCTGTGCGCCGTGCTAGACTGGAAGATCGGTGCGGAGCGTAGGTGTACCGTACACGTAGCGAAAGGAGGTGATCGTATGCATCGCTACGTGATCCTTGCGCTCGTGTTGAGCCTGGCGGTCGCCGGGGCAGGGGTTGCCTCGGCCCGGCCTCCGACGCCGGTGCTCGCCGGTCCGGTTGTGTTTGAGGTGACACCGTCGCGGGTGTACAACACCGCCGCCAGTGAGGTCACGATCAAAGGAGTTGGCTTCGTCGCTACACCGGTCGTCACGCTGACGCTGGGCGATCTGCCAGCGATCGTGTTGAGCCAGGTCACGTTTGTGAACTATACCACCCTCACTGTGACCGTACCGGCAGACACTCCCGAAGGCGCGTATATCGTTACCGTGTATAACCCCGATGGCGCCAGTTACCAGACCGGCCCGGCCGGGCTGACCGTTGTGCGTCCTGGCGACCTGCGCATGCGCGGCTGGGCGGCAACCACGCCGCTGCCGGCTGGGCGCAGCGGCTTCGCCGCGGTTGCAACAGCAGGATCGGTGTATGTGATCGGGGGGTTCTTCTGGAGCGGGGCCGATGAGGGGGTAATGCAGGCGACGATCGGCCCTGATGGCCAACTGGGACCCTGGCAGAACACGAGCCGGCTGACCACTACTCGTGGCGGATAGGTGGCCGTGGTTGGTGGTGAATATCTCTATGCCGCCGGAGGCGCTATCGCAGTCGGCATTCCTGCCGAACGGGGCATTGAGTGGGCCAGGGTCGCGCCGGATGGCACGCTTGGACCGTGGGAGCTGATCGGCGAACTGCCCGAGGTGCGCTACGGGTCCGTCGGCGTCGTGGTTGGCGATTACTTCTTCATCATGGATAGCTTCACATACATAGAGGGCTCCAGGGACACGATACGGTCGCGCATCGCCCCCGATGGGACGCTTGGACCCTGGGTTCCGGTAGCGCCGACACGGGGACGCAGTACTGCTGCGGCCAGTACTGGTTCGTCGATCTAGGTGCTCAACGACGATGGCACGATCGAACGCACGCGCATGAATCCTGACGGCAGTCTTGAACCGTGGATCGCGGTTGCGCCAACCAGGATCAACCATCGCGGCGGAGCGCTGGCCGTGTTCCAGGGGAGTCTGGTTGTGCTTGGCGGCTCTGGTGGTCTCCCTCCCAACACGTATAGCCTGACCAGTGTCGAGCGCGCCGACATCAGGAGCGATGGCTCGCTCGGCCCCTGGACGCCCGCGCCCTCGCTGCTGATGAGCCGGTCGGGCTTTCCCGCGGTGACGTGGAACCGGTGGCTCTATGTGCTCGGAGGCACTGGAACTCCCTTCCCCGGGGATCAGCCGATGGAGTTCAGTGGTTGGGCGCTGCCGCCCCGGCTGTACATGCCGCTGATCGGGCGCGACTGGTAGTCCTGATGCGCCCTGCGCTTGCCAGCTACGCGTGCGGCCTTACGATGGAGTGAGAAGAAGGTTGGTGCAGGGAGGGCGTCGCCCTCCCTGCGACCCTCCCTGCCGTGGCGTGGGAGGGTTTTGACCGTCCACGCCCCCTCCCGTCTCAGCGTTACGGCGACGTTGGGCCCTCCTCGGGCGTGCCGGTCTCCCACTGGACGGGCCGGACGCGCGGGGGGCGCTCCAGGCGCTCGGCGCCCGAGGCCATGCGTTGCACCACCCGCACCGTATCGTCGAGGAAGCGTTGGCCATCGCGAATGGGGAAGGCGAAGCGCAGCGGGCCAACCTTGCCCAGCACGTTGAACACATTGCCGGGGAAGAGGGCGAGCTGGTCGCCAAAATCACGCAGCATCGTCGTCACCAGCGACTGTGCATTATCGGTCACGGTGGTGCCGGGTGGGGGCATGAGCACGTTGAGCACCAGTTGGCGGGCCATCTCGATGTGGCTCCGCACCTGGATCTCGCCCTCGCCACGGATGATCGCCTGGCATGCCAGACGCTGACCCTCGGCCAGCCGCGCCTCGGGGATCCAGGCGCGCTCGATCTCGCTCGGCGGGCTGAGGTGCTCGCCCCCGGCAAGCACCTGGCAGCGACAGCTCTGGCAGGTGCCGACGTTATCGCACACGAAACCGATATGGGCGGCGTTGCGCCGGCCCACGTTCAGCAGACGCTCGCCCACCTTGGCCTCCATCGCCACGTCGTTCATGATCACCGTAGGCACGTCAACTCCTTCTGCATTCAGAGCGGGATCGCGTTTCGCGATCGCTTCGCTTCACCTGGTCAATTCGCGGTAGCGCCACCGCGAGCGGGGGGGCCGCAGGCCCCCGGACAGAAATCCTGCTGGCAGAGGCGCGGGGAAACCTGGTTTACTCCCCATCCCTACACCACCTCGATCTGTTCCAGGCCGCCATAGATGGCCCACCATGGGCTGGCGCCCCGGGCAACGACCTGATTGAGGGTCTGCAGATTACGCGCGCCGCGGTCCTCGAGCCAGGCTTCGAGGGCCGCCAGGCCCTGTTGCCCGTAGACGGGCAGGCTCTCCTGCCAGGTGGCGCGGCCGCAGAGCAGGCCGGCGAACGGCGCGTCCGATTCGCCGGCCAGTTCGAGGGTTTCGGTCAACACATCAATGCTCATGCCGGCGCTCAGGTAGATGAAGGGCTTGCGGGCCACGCTGGCGGCCTGGCGGAACAACTCTAAGGCTTCCTCGCGGTCGTAGGCTTTTTCGCCACGGAAGGCGCGCATACCCTCCACGTACTGCGCGAGCACCGGCACTTCGACCATCAGCACGTCAACCCGGTACTGGGGCTTCGAGAACTCCTCCATCGCCGCGCTGACGTAGCGCGGCTTGACGCGGGCAAACTCCAGCGAGCGGATGTCCATGCGGTCATCGTAGGCGATCGGTTCGAGAAAGAGGGCGATATCGTTCGCGGCGCACTCGGCCCCGACACGCTCGACGAACATGTGCTTGCACTCGTTGATCCGCGGGTCGTCGAAGGGATTGTAGTAGAGCAGGAGCTTGATCGCGTTCGCCCCGGCCTCCTTCAAGCGGCGCACGTTCCACAGATCGAGCAGCGCGGGCAGCCGGCCACGGGCGTTCACGTCGTAGCCGCTCTTCTCGTAGGCGAGCAGCACACCCGTATCCGGCGCACGCTGCTCAAGGGCCGGCAGTCCATACTCCGGATCCATCAGAATTGCGCTGGAGTAGCGCGACAGAATGCGCGTGACCGCGATCTTGAATTCCGTCAACGCGCCATCGTCAACCTGGCGGTCATGGACCCGGGCAATCGCGTTTTTCAGCGAACCGCGTTGATCCATCGCCGCGGCGGCAATCACGCCACGCTCGTCGGCACAGGCCCGAATCCCCTCGAACTTTCCCCGCGTCATGGTCATTCTGGCCATGGTCTGGTCTTCCCACCTTCTGTACGTTGTACCAATTGTCCAGACGAGCGTTTAGAGCCTATCCGAATAACTCCTGTAGGAAGGTGGGGAAACCGGGTTTCCCCACGCCCCGCCGCTCAGGGAGGGGCTGGAAGCGGCTGGAGC
>DAOUDA010000348.1:0-8492 GCA_034431835.1 Chloroflexaceae bacterium
GCAAGTCCTGCTACACGAAAGGGCTGGGAGGCGGGTTTCTGGGAGGGCAAGGCCCTCCCAGACCCTCCCGTTCGAGAACTTGCGGGATGCATCACTTAGCCCTCCCAGAAAGATCTTTCGATGCCTCGCGGGAGGGCGCGGCCCTCCCAGAACGCAAGCGGACAACCGGGTTGTACGATCGGGCCCTTAATCGGGCTGCAACACCAGGTTCTCGCCCGCCACCCAGCCGTTCTGCCCTCCCACGGTCGTGACCCGCCACCAGGTAAAGCCATCGGCGGGTTGCGGGCCTTCGTCCACCATCATTTCCGTGCCGATTGGCAGGCGGGCGATGATGTTGTCGGGGCTGATTGCCGGCGCCGAGCGCATTCGCAGGTTGAGCCCGCCCGCACGCGTGACCCAGGCCCGGCAGCCGACGGCGATTTCGGTGCAGGCCGGCCCAACCTGGGCCGCCTCGCCGATGGTCACCCGCACCGGGCGATTGAGGATCTGATCGGTTCCCTTGACGCGCGCGCTGATCGCCGCCGTGCCCTGCTGCAGGGGCACTTCCACGCTCCACGCGCCATCCTGGCCCACCGTCACCTCGCCGAGCACCAGGTCGCCGTTGAGGATCTCGAGCACCGTGCCAGGCTTGCCCTTGCCGCTGATCACGTTCGGCCCGGGCTGCAGCACCGCGCCTTCGGCGGGTGCGTCCACGCTCACCCCGAGGCCCCCCGTCGCGTTCACCTCGACCGGTGCGCTCGTGGCCACGGGGTTGCCGCTGGCGTCCAGCGCCTCGACGATGATCGGCTGTTTGCCGGCGCCGAGGATCGTCTCCAACTCCCAGCGCCCATCGGGGCCGACCACGGTTGTGCCCAGGTTCGTGTCGCCTGCCCGAACCCGCACCCGCGAGCCGGGCGTGCCCGTGCCGCTCAGGGTGATCGGGCCGCTCTCGACCTCGCCGGTGGGCGCGTCGAAAGTAGGCGCCGCCAGGGCCTCACCCACGGCCAGTTTCACCGCCTCGCCCGTGGCGACGACCTGGCCCCCGGCGTCCACGGCGCGGGCCACCAGCTCGGCCTCGCCCGCTGCCAGGGTCGTATCCAGGCGCCAGTTCCCATCGGCGCCAACCACCGCCGTGCCGATCGGCGCGCCGTTCACCAGCACCTCGACGGTCGAGCCGGGCGTGCCCGTGCCGCGCACGGTGTAGGGGCCGGCGAAGACCGCCTCGCGGGTGCTGAGGATGGCCGGCGCCGCCAGGGCCGCGAGCGTGGGCACGGGCGTGCTTACTACCACCGGTACGGGCGTGGCCGCAACCGCCGGCACACCGGCCTCAGGTTGGGCCGATACCCCGGGCCGCAGCAGGGCCAGCGCGAGCAACCCGGTGATCCCCAGTTTGGCCCAATCACGGCCCTGCCAGCGGCGCTCGTCGGGGATCTCGGTGACGGTTGTCGTCGTCGTCTGCTGCATCAATACCTCCCTTTGCGATACGTGCCGTCACGCACCTGCTGGGCGAGGACCTTCGCCTCGGCGATCCAGGCCGGAATATCCACATTCTGCCAGGCTTCAGGCTTAATAATCGCGCGGATCTGGGCCTCGGTCATACTGGCCAGTTGCTCGAAACTGGTCACCCCGGCGTTCAGCAGCCGCTGCTCGTAGACCGGACCAATGCCGTTGATGTCGATCAGCGGATCGCGGCTGGGCAGACGGGCCATCTGGCGCGCCTGGTCGCGCCACGACTCGATGTCCAGTTCGAACGTCGTCTCGGGATCCACAATCGCGCGCAGCCGATCCGGGTGCGTGGCCGCGACCTGCTCAAAGGTGACGATCCCGGCTTCGTACAGCCGATCCTGGTAGACCGGGCCGATGCCTTTGATGTCAATCAACGGATCGCCCTTGTTGCCAGCGAAGCGCCCCAGGGCCAGGCGCGTGGCCGCCAGTTCGTCGTAGAGCGCCAGGTTGTGCTCCCGCAATGCGGCGACCTCACTCGTCTCGTCGGTGGCGCCCACCTGCTTTGCCACGAGCGTCTGGCCCTGCGCGCCGGTGGGAGCGCCGGAAGCGGCGCGCAGCGCGGCCAGTTCGGCGCGGAGCTGGTCATTTTCCTGGCTCAATGCCGTGACGCGAGCGCGGAGGCCGCCCAGTTCGTCTTGCACCGTCTTGAGCGTACCCTGTACCGTTTTCAGATCGCTTTCCAACACTGCCCGCCGATCGCCACAGGCGCGCAGATCGGCTGCCAGCCTGTCGCGTTCGCCGCGCAGGGCGCTCACCTGCGTCTCAACATCCACCGATACCACCTGGCGGCGGCGGCGGAACCAGATCCAGTCCCAGATCCACTCGGCGACAAAACCGATCAGCACACCCAGCGTCAACCACCACAGATAGATTAGATTCATCGAACCCTCTCCCGCGAAACATGTATGGCCGGTGCCCCAGCGCGCCGATCGGGAATGCTACCGAGAACATGCGCGCAGCGCGATCCAGATTTACACTACTACGGCTAGCAGTGTCATGGCCTACCCAATTGGCTAGATTGCGGCACGACTCCCGGCCAAGCAGCCCGACGGGGGGCCTTTCCGTCAGGCGGGGGCGTGGGGAGACCTGGTTTCCCTTGCCCCTGAACCGTCGCGCCCGCGGGGATCGGCTATAATGGCCCGTTGGAACGGCTCGGAGCAGTGGGGCGCGCCGCTCGCCCCGCTTGCCGCCGCACGCTCAACAGAGAGGCATTGCCATGCGACTGATCATCGTTCGCCACGGTGAGAGCGAGTGGAACCGCATTCACCGCTACCAGGGTCAACTCGACGCCCCGCTCTCCGAGTTGGGGTTGCGGCAGGCCGAGGCGCTGGCCACGCGTCTCAAGGCCGAGCCGATCGACTACATCTACAGCAGTCCCCTTCAGCGCGCCGCGCGCACGGCGGAGGCCATCGCCGCCTACCATCCCCAGGCGCCCCTGGCCTACAGCGATGCCCTGTTGGAGATCAACCACGGTGAATGGCAGGGCAAGTACGCTCACGAGGTTGAGGCGCTCTACGGCCCGGGGTTGCGCGAGTGGCGCGAGCATCCCACCCGCTCGCAAATGCCCGGCGGCGAGAGTTTCTCCAACGTCCTCAAGCGCACCCTCGACTTTCGCGAGGAACTCTGCGAGCGACATCCCGATCACAGTGTGCTGATCAGCACCCACGATGTGATCGTCAAGATCCTGGTCGCTGACGCGCTGGGCATGAACATGGACCGCATCAACCGCATCTGGGTCACCAACGCCAGCATCTCGGTCATCGAGTACGGCGCCGATCTGCCCTACCTGGTCAGCCTCAGCGAAGCCTGTCACCTGGGCACCCTCGCCAGCACCCGCGAGGGGCAGAAGGCCCTGTAACAAAAGAGGGTGTGGGAGGACCTTGTCCTTCCACACCCTCCGCTCGGGCAGGGGCGTGGGGAACCCCGGACGCCCCGCGTTCCGTGGCTGGCCGCCGCCTCAACAGGTCTGGTTGGTCATCAGGCGGCAGCGATCAAAGAGCAGCGTCCACAGCTTCTCGAACACCTGCCGGGGAACCTCTACGAACTGGTAGTAGAGCATATCGTCCCAGACCAGTTCGCGGCGGATCACGCCGGGCCGGATGAACGTGAACTGGGCGATCAGGCCGATGTTCCACGCCACCAGGGCCGCGGCGCCGATGAGAATGGGCCATCTGCCCACCCGTGGTTGCAGCCAGGCCAGCAGCGCCGCCAGGCCGAGCACAAAGATCGGTGTACACTCGATCAGGCGGCGGAAGCCAAAGGCGCCGCGCAGGTGCCAGGTGGTGCCAAAGGCGCCGTTGATGTAGGTCTGCGCCAGGAACCCCGCCAGCAGCAACCCGGCCAGCAGCGCGTCCCGGCGGGCCAGCCAGGCCAGGCCCAGTATCCCCAGAGCGAGCACCGGCGCCCACACAAAGGCGCCCCGCCCCGGGTCGATCAGCGTATTGAAGAAATTCGGACTGCTCCAGATGAACTTGCCCGCCACCGTCGGCGAGGGGCCGGGCCGCCCGTTGAGGATCTGGTAGGCGAGCAATTGCGGCGTCAGCGTCAACGCCAGCGTCACAACGAACGCCACATGGCGCCCGAAAAGCCTTGGCCCCATCCGCCAGCGTTCAGCCGCCACCAACGCCGCGCCCTCGTTCCTCCGCTGCGAGGAGGTTGGGAGAATTGAACCCCCTCCGAAAGAAAAAGCCCCTGGAGCCAGTAATGCCCCGTAGCTCCAGAGGGCTTCCAGGGCCGGGATGATCAGCAACAGCCCCAGTTGTTCGCGGGTCATGACCATCAACCCGCCGATCAGCCCTAGCGCCAGCCACGTGGGCAGGCCCCGCTCCAGGGGCCGCCGCCAGTGGCGCATCCAGACCGTCAGGAACAACGCGAAGAGGAAGAACCCCGGCGCGTGCGACCAGGGCATCAAAATGATGCTGTAAAACACCAGCGAAGAGGCCAGAAAGACGGTAAGCGTCGCCACGGTGGCGGCAAAGTCGCCGCTGAAGCGGCGCGCCAGGCGGTAGGTCAGCAGCAAGCCGATCAGGCTATACAGCGCCGACATCATGCACGTCGCGACGATGTACGGTCGAGCATAGCCATCGCGTGGCACATTCGCTCCAAAGGCATTGGCAACCACCACCCCAAGGTCGGCCAGCGCGAACCCCGGCGCCCAGAGGATCGCCGCGCCGACCGGCGCGACATTGCGCAGCAGGCCGGTCCTGGGACTGGGGTTCATGGCATCTTCACGCAGCAGCGCGCTGGTCACGGCCCGATCGCCGAAACTCTCGGCCCGCGCGGCGAAGTGCTCGTACTCATTACGGAAATCCAGATCGCGATCAAAATAGACCGACCGCAGATAGGCGTAGTACTGCACCTCGTCGCTCAGGGCCACGCGCGGCACGCTGAAGGGCAGCAACAGCACAAACACCAGGGCGATGAGCCACGGGCCGGTGTCGTTGGCGGCCACCCAGGCCCGCAAACGAACCCCTGGCGGTGTGCGCTCCAGGGTAGCGACAGGAGCGCTATGGTCAACAGGTCCACCCATCTTCACGCGCCACACCCCTCCACCAGGCAAGGGTGCGGGGAAACCAGCTTTCCCCGCACCCCTCCAGATGAACACAGGAACGTTCCCGGGAGGACGCAGCCCTCCCCTGAGGCAGAGGCGTGGGGAACCAAGGGTTCCCCACGCTCCCGCAGGACTTATCCGGACAGGCTCTCAGCGTCGCGTAACCGGCAGGTGCGTTCGGGGAAAGGTTACGTTGGTCAAATTGATCGTGGCCGCCAGATGGCCATCGGTAGGATTGCCGGCGCCATCGAGGAAGCGGGCATAGACATAATAGGCGCCGGGCGTTCGTTGATCGGGCCGCAGCCCGGTTGCCAGGCTCCAGTTGGCGATGGTAAAGGTCGTGCCCTCACCAGGCGCCTGCACCGGTATCCAGACCAGATTGGGATCGGTGGCGGGATTGCTCACCGGCTGGCGGCTATTGGCCAGCCAGACCCCCCAGAAGCCCCGGCCGGGATAGGCATTGTCGGTGACGGTGACATTGCTGAAGCTCAGGGTGGTCAAAATGGTAGCCTGTGCGTTTGCGTTCACCCGGAGCGAGTCGGGCGTCGAACTCGCCAGCACCGGTTTTATGGGATCGTAGATCAGCGGTTGCTGATAGTCGCGCTGATTGCCCGCCCTGTCGCTCACGCGCACGAGCAGGTTATTCTCGCCGGGAGCGATCCGACCGGGGTAGCCGAGCACATTGGCGAAGAACTCATTCTGCAACGGGATGGCGCGGGCAAAACTGGTGAGACCGCGACCGGCCGCCACATCCTTGAGATTGCTGCAATCATTGACCCCACGAACGTCCAGATAGAATCCAGGATCGCGAGTATACCCGGGATGACCATCGCTTGCCCCGGCTGTGCCAATGTCGGCCGGAAGCGCCGAGTTGTACAGGTCATCGCCGGCGGGGGTGAAGCGTGGCGCGCGCCGGGCGATGTGGGGGTTGCTGATCGCTACCGCCGCCTGGATCCCCGGGTCGATGATAATGTCATCGCTTTGCGAAGGGCCGGTATCGCCATCGGCCTCACGCACCTGGGTGAACAACCTGACCGGTGTGCAATCCTGACCGAAGAGGTTTGAGGGCAGGGGGATGGTTATGGGATTGCCGAAGGGCTGCCATCCGTTCGAGTCGTTGGCGCTATCGGTCGGTTCCGCGTTCCAGCGCCAGCGGATCTGCGTCGGTTGGCCCCGAATGTTGAGGAAACTTACCGAAACGGTGCTCTTTCCCGGAATGAGCTGCGCGCCGTTATCGATGTCGGGGTCTGCGCCCACGTCGGCCCCCGGCGCGGCGGTGAAGAGCAGGTAGCGCAGCACCGAGGCGCCGCCCCCGAACAACTCCCCGGCGACGTGGGCATAGGCGGCGTCACTCACGTTCGCCGACATCCGCGAGTTGAAGATGACCCCCGCGTCGTTCGGGGCGGCGATGGGGTTGGTGAAGGCGTTGCTGCCCCGCGGGCGCACGGCGTAGTACACACGCTGGCCGATGTCCACCACGGCGTTCCACTGGAGGTGCAGATTACCGTTCGGATCGGCATAAATATTCGCCGTGCCGAACGTCGCGGCCGGACCGGTGATCCGCGAGACGGCCCAGGTATTGCCGTCGCTGGAACTTGACACCCAGATCCCCGCGCTCGAACCGCCGGTGGCAATGCTGCGGTACGCCACATAGATCCGGCCATCGAGATCGTAGGTCACCGTCGGATCGGCGTAGCCCTCGTCAAACCCCGAGACGCGGGTGAGCGAAAACGTGCTCCCGTTCCACGTGCCGGCCCGAATGACCAGGCGATCGTTCTCGCCTGCGGTCACGGCGATGGCCATTGCTCCATTTGGCCCGGCCGCCAGCGCCGGGAAATTGACCGCCGCGTCGTTACCGATGCTCACCCGCGGCGACCAGTTCTGACCGTCGTTGTTGGAGCGCACGACATAGGCGGGCGTGTCCGGTTCGCGCCAGGCAACGTAGGCAAAATTGTCACTGGAGACCTCAACCACGGCATTGACGGGGAAGGCGCCGCCGCCGCCGGCAAACACGGTGCGCTGCGGCCCCCAGTCGCCGTTCAGCGGCTTGCGCCGGTAGAAAATCGAGCGGCGCTCCTGGTTGATCCAGACATAGTGGGTGGCGCCATCGGGGCCGATGGCCACGCTGGTGGTCGAGAAGTCAGCCTGACCGGGGGCGTCGCCGAGCCGCGTGGGGTTGGGAAAGTCGGTCGCCTGGTCGCGCTTTTGCCAGACGAAGGCGTCGGCGCGATTGGCATTCGCCGACAGGAACACCTCGCTTCGCGCGGCGGCCACATCGGGGAACTTGATCTCGCGCACATTGGGGACCGTCGTCTGGCCAAGCAGGCGTGGACCGCTGTTGCCCTGAGCCATGCCGGGCGCCGCGGGCAGGAGCAGGGCCAGCAACGTCAGGGCGCTGAGGATCATCATCAGGCGGCGCATAGGGTTGTCCTCTTCTACCGGCTAGCGGCTCGTGACGCTGAAGTCGTCAAAGAGAATGCCGCCCATTGCCCGGGTATACACCCCCGCCCGACCTGCCGGCAGGGGCTCCGGATCAAACCCCTCGACCACAACCGTCCCGTCCAGAGTAACGGTAATTGTGTCGCCGGTGACGTTCATCGCCAGCACATGCCACATTCGCTCATCGAACCCCGGTTCCCTGATCTCCACCAGCGTGGTGGCGACGCCCTGGTATACCCGTTCGAGCACCTGCTTGGGAGTAGCCGGGTAAGTGTTCTTCAAGATGCGGTAGCGGTAGTAGCTCGCGGTTAGCGGATCATCGCCCGTGTAGCGGGCCACCAGCCCGGCGGTGCCATTGTAAAGGTCATAGAAACTGACCTGCACGGTGTAATCGGTCCACCCCGGGTCGCCGGTCACCGCCGCCGTCTCCAGGGTGGACGGGTTCCCCGCGGAGGCGGTGAAGCGCTGTTCCAGCCGTCCACCGGCAATCGCCCAGATCGGGCGCTGCTCGGCCAGCCGGATCGGCTCCAGGGGCACGAACGTCCAGGCGCTGGCGGTGGCGGGCTCTTCAAAGGCGTCCGTGGCAAGGATGGCCGCCGTCTGAGGCAGCGCCGGCGCCGTCGGGTTGGGGCCAATCGTCGGCGTGGGAGGGAAGGGCGGATACTCGAGCATAGGTTCCTGTTCCTGCGCAACCCCGCGCGGCGCCTGCCAGATGGCCACGGCCACGAGCGCCGCAACCAGCAGGACCACCGCCCCGCTGGCGATGGCAGGTCTGATGTAACCTTTCATAGGCACCCCTCTTATGGACGCGGCCCCATTGCCGTGCGGGTCGCGCAAGGTGATCGTATTGTACTACTGAACGCAGGTCTTGCGAATAGGACGAAGGTCTTGAAGCGCATATGCACCCGTCATTCGCTAACGTGAAAATCTGATAGCCGATAGCCGATAGCCGATAGCCGATAGCCGATAGCCGATAGCCGATAGCCGATAGCCGATAGCCGATAGCCGATAGCCGATA
>DAOUDA010000349.1:0-5597 GCA_034431835.1 Chloroflexaceae bacterium
GCCACCGCCTCCCGGCGCTCCGCCAGCGTTCGGGCGCGCTCCACCCGCTCCGTCGCCGCCGCCGTCGCGCGTGTGTCACGGAACGCGGCAAGCGCATCCGCCACCGCCTCCCGGCGCTCCGCCAGCGTTCGGGCGCGCTCCACCCGCTCCGTCGCCGCCGCCGTCGCGCGCGTCTCACGGAACTCCGCCAGCAACCCGGCGAGGATAGGAGAGCGTGGCGTATTGAGCGTCCCAGGCCGTAGATCGGCAGAGTCGTGAGCGTGTTGTTCAGAGGTCGCGTTCGTCACCATGCTGTTTCCCCGGGTAGTCAGGCGTTCCCTGTGGCAGGTTGTCGATGAAACCATGGTTTCGCTGCGCGGTCATTTTCGTCCCAGGCTGGAGGAGGGCGACCCTCCTCGTTCCGCCCGTGGTGGATGAGCGCCATGGCCCAGCCAGAACGCGCACGCCGCCACGGGTGGAAGGGGGGTGCGGGAAGACCCGGTAGTCCGTAACGTAAGTTTCGTGGCAGTTCCGCCCCCCCTCCCAGCCTCACCCGTTGGGGGAAGGCGCCGGGCGCCCTCCCCCGGCGGGGGAGGGTTGAGGAGGGGGCAGGGGTGTAGCGAAAGACTTTGTTTACGGACCACGCACCCTCCCCGCGCCCCTCCAACCCGACAGGGCACGACGCCGGCCGCCTCCCCATGCGCCGCGCCGGATCCACGATCGCCAATCCCCAATCGCGCTAGGCCGGCGCCGCCGCCGAGGCCGTCAGGCCCACGGCTTCGGCATACTTGAGGTACGTGTCAACGCCGGCGATGACCACGCGCGCCTCGACGGCCAGCAACTCGATGCCAACCAGGGAGACGCGGGCCCAGGCGTCAATCACCACACCCTTGTCCAGAATGCGATCCACGACCTCGGCCAGGCTGCTCGACGCATTCACCTTCTCGACTGCCATACAGTTCCTCCTGTGCTACAACGTAAACGAGCGGGTGCGGAACCCGCCATCTATTACACACGAAAAGCCCGCGAGAGGGTGTTAGCCCTTCGCGAGCCTTCGGTTAGGGATGTGTTAGTTGTCAGGCGCAGTGGCTAGCGTGCAGCAACCGGCTCGCTCTGCGCTCTTGCCGGCTCACTCGATACTCCACTCCGCAGAATATACCCGTGCCGGGGCACGGTGCAGAGGTAGGCGGGCCGGGCGGGATCGCGCTCGATCTTGTTCCGCAGGTTCATCACGTGCCAGCGCACCAGACCTGGTTCGGCTGCATCGGGATCGTAGCCCCAGACATGCCGCAACAGTTGTTCGCTGGAATACACCTCGTTGGGGTGACGCATAAAGAAGGTGAGCAACTCGAATTCAGCCGGAGTAAGCTGGCGCACCGCGTCGCCGACCTGCACGGTACGGGTTTGCACGTTCAGCCGCAGCGCGCCAACCTGAAGCGCGCCGCTTTCGGCGAGAGCAGGCGCCGATCGGGCGCTGCGACGCAGCAAAACGCCCACGCGGGCCTTCAACTCGCGAAGATCGAACGGCTTGACCAGGTAATCATCGCCGCCCGCCTCGAACCCGCGCAGACGATCGTCAATCATATCCCGCCCGGTCAGAAAGAGCACCGGCACATCGGCCAGGCCCGGATCGCGGCGCAGTGCGCGGCAGAGGCTCAGGCCATCCATGTGCGGCATAGAGATATCGAGGATGATCAGATCCGGCATGATGTAGCGACAGAGTTCCAGAGCCTCGCTGCCATCATAGGCGACCCTGAGGGTGTATCCCTCCTGGCGAAGGGCATGGCCGACGGCCCACACAAGGTCGGCTTCATCGTCAACGACGAGTATCTGGCGCATGATCATCTCCTGGCACGTCTATGAACATGAAACTGAGAATATCACGCAGCGCGTGAGGACTTGAGAGAGTTCCTCCGCACTCCTGAGCAGTGCTTTCCTCCTTACTCCGCAACGAAGCCAGAATGCTCCTGGCATAACCCATCGGCGGGCAGACGAAAGGTGAAACAGGTTCCGCGCCCCGGCTGGCTTTCGACGCTGATGTGACCGTGGTGCTGCTGAACGATGCTGTAGCTGATGGACAAGCCCAGCCCGGTGCCCATCCCGACCGGGCGCGTGGTAAAGAACGGGTCAAAAATGTATGGCAGATGCTCTGGAGCAATGCCGACACCGGTATCGCACACCCGGATTTCGATCTGCTCACCGGCGTTGCGTGTCGTCACGGTAATGCGCCCGCCCTGGGGCATAGCCGCCAGGGCATTGAGGATCAAGGTGGTAAACACCTGCTGGAGCAGCACCGGATTGCCGTAGATCATGGGCGCATCGGGCGCAAATGCGCAATCCAGGTTAATCCTGGACATCGAGAGTTGAGTGACCAGCAGCGCACAGGTCTCCTTCAGCAACTCGTGAATGTTCAGTAACCGGTAGCGGTCCTGAGGCGGACGGGCGAACTTGAGCAGGTTTTCGATGATCAGCGCGGCGCGCCTGGTCGAAGCGAGGATGTGCTGGAGACACTGCCCGGCCAGTTCCGGGTTGTCCTGATACTCCTCGATCAACTGCGCGTTGGTCTGGATAATCGCCAGCGGATTACGTAATTCGTGGGCGATGCCACCCGCCATGACGCCGAGGGAGGCCATCTTGGCCGCCTGCACCACCTGCATCTCGAGGCGTCGCCGCTCGGTGAGATCGCGCCCCACGGCGATGATCCCCACCACCTTGCCCGCGTCATCGCGCATAGCCGAGCAGTTCCAGGCTACGGTGACGGGATGCTGCGGATCGGCGGTGAGCAGGCTGATCTCGGTTTCCTTCACCGTTTCGCCGTTGGCGAGACGGCGCAGCAGGTCGTGCACCGTCCAGTGTTGATCGGGCGCACAAAGTTTGACAAACGGCTCGCCATACACCTGCTCGGCGCGCAGACCGGAGACCTGCTCGGCGGCCGGGTTCCAGGTGATGATTTTCCCATCAGGACTCAGCGACACCACCAGATCGCTGGCCTGGTTGACGACGCCGGCAAGGTGCCGTTCAACGCGGCGCACCTCCTCGCTCAGCTTCTCGCGTTCGGTCACATCTTCGATCAAGAGCAAGACATGATCGACGCCGGCGCCCTGTTTGAGCGGAACGAGGCGGTAGTAGTAATTCCGTTTGCCCAGGCCGGGGGCGGTGTAGGCTACCTTCCCCCCATCGAACGGCGCCCCACTGGCAAACACGTCTTTGATGCGCTCTTCCAGGCGCATATATTGCAACAGCACCGCGGGAAACAAATGTTTGATGGTGCATCCAATGGTCTGGACAGGATTGCGCCGGAGTTTCAGGAAGAAGTTCTGATTGGCCAGAACGACCTGCAGGCGCCGGTTGAGCACCACCAGAGAGATCGGCAGGCTCTCCAGGATGCGCTCCATGAACCGTTCCCGGCTGGCCAGCTCGGCGTAGAGCTGCGCCGTTTTGAGGGCCAGGGCCTGACGCTCGGCCACGAGAGCGGCGAACCACAGATCCTCTTCGGTAAACGGCGGTTCGCCTTCTTTACGGGCCAGGTTCAAAACACCGTAGAGTTCGCCATCGCTGATCATGGGCACGCAGAGGGCCGAACCGATGGCGTCGCGGCGCATATGACCAACCAGGTGCGGGGGAGCGGGACGGTCATGGGAGAGAAGGAGCGGCTGGCGGTGCAGCGCAACCCAGCCCGCGATGCCTTCGCCCAGGGCCACGCAGGTGTTCTGGACGATCGTTTCGGGGAGTCCGATGGCTTCGGTAATCTGCAAGTGGTGTCGTTCAGGATCGAAGGCCATGAGCGAGGCCCAGGCGGCGCGGGTGGCCTCGGCAACCACGGTGAGCAAGGCGCGCCCCAGACTGTTCGGGCTGCGCCGGTCCTGCAGCACGTGCTGCCACAGGTCGAACAGCGAGGCGAGGGTCGGTTGCCAGATACGCGCAGTGTCGGGGGAAAAAACCGGTTGCTGCATAACGGTGATCAGACCTGCACTGATCAATTGTCAGTTTACCACCATGCACACAAGCACAAACCGATTTTTAAGCAATATTATTCAAAAGAAACATTTTGATACGTAAAATTGCTATACTTCTCGTATTAGCAATAGTATACACCACGCATGCTACCTGAGTCAGTATAACGACGATTTGTAGTAAATTGGAAAGTCCCTTATTTTGCCGCTCCTAACGCATCCCTAACGCAACGCTTGTGATGGACTAATTGTCTGGTTCCAGGCATATGCCATACTATGGGAAGAGCACGGAACGGCTGTCCCGCCTCGGCCCGCCAGACCGGGAGCACCCCTGCGTTCACGCATATCGGCTGCCTGGAGCATTCTAAGGAAGAGGTCTATGACTACTCCTGCAACGCCCGCCGCGCGCGGGGCCGGGCCATCGTTAATGAAACTGGTGCAGCATGTCCCCGAGGCGCGCCGCTGGCGCCGTCAGGCTGACGCGCTGATCGTCATCGGCCGGCAATTCGAGTTGATGGCACAGGAGCGCGGGGTCGAGGCGCACGTCGCGCTGGGCACGCTGCGTTTCTCGCTCTTTCATCTGCACCAGGGACGGATCGCGCAACTGGCGCCCATGTGCCGGAGCGTGACGGTGTACGGCGAAGCCGATGTTGAACCACCGACGATCCCGCATGTGACCTTCGTACCGACACTACGAGGGTCACCGTTGAGCCAGGAATGGTTCCTCATCGTTGATAGTCCGGTGTTTTGGGGCTCGATGATCAGCCGCGCCAGCGTGGAGCGTGCGAATAGCACAGCGCGACGCTACCAGTTCGAAGGGGTGCTGACAGCCGAGGAGCGCGTGGTCAGTCGCGCCAGCCTGTTGCTCAGCCTGGCGCGCGGTCAGGCGCCCCCCGAGGCGCCCCACCGCGATCCGGTCGCTAATGCAGCTCGCTGGGCCAGGATCGCCTATGCCCTGGCGAGCCACTCTGAAGCGCAACGGCTTAAACTGGTTGATTGCCTCGGCGATCTGCCCGAATTGCAGTCGTTGCTGGCCGAGCCATCGCTGGGCTACGACCAGATGGTGCCGCTGGCTATGGACGCCCTGCGCCGGTTCTGTGGCACGGTGGGGGAGTTGCTCTATCGCTACACGGACGGCGCCCTGACGCCCGTGGCGTGGAGCGCCGCCAGCCCACCGCCGCCGCACTCGCTGACCGAAGGGCTGGTGGGGCAGGCGTTCGAGAAGCGCCAGCTGGCGATGCAGGCGCTCGTGCCCACCGATCCCGAGTATGCCCTTCTCGGCGGGGCCGCTTCGGCGATTGCTATCCCGATGAGCGCCCATGGCCAGCCCTGGGGCGTGCTGCTGATCGGTCAGGCGGAACCTGACCCGCATGAGGCGGAAGGTCTCGCGCGCGCCGTGGGCCTGGCAACCTTGCTGGAGCAGTTGATTGATGCCAGCGGGGAGGGCGCCGCCTATCCCGCTCCTGGTTCGCCGACGCCAGCGACGCTCACCGACAACGCTCCGGCGCCTGCCACTGAGCGCCAGCGCGCACCAGCGACTCAGAAGACGGCATTCGGCGCTGCGACGCGCAGCGCCCCCGCCGCCTCACCCTTCGGCCCCGGCGCCACGGCCCCCGCCGCCTCACCCTTCGGCCCCGGCGCCACGGCCCCCGCCGCCTCACCCTT